>JBKEBP010000259.1:0-4559 GCA_047973235.1 Suipraeoptans sp.
TCATATTCCATAGAGAAGACTCCTTTCCTAGGCAAATGAGATAATATTATTTTAGTCGCAATAATTCCAAAGGTAAATACATCATTGCCTTGTTACCGAAATGCGAGTAGTATATAAGGTATATATGATTTGACAATTCATACAATAATATTGAACTAAAATGTGATAATATAATAGCATATTCGAATATGAGGAGAAAAAAATAATGAATTCAAAATTTAAAGGGATAGCAAACTTCAGAGATTTAGGTGGATTGCGTACTAAAGAAGGCAAAGTAATAAGCAAGCGCAGATTACTACGTTGCGGCGAGTTATCGGCAGCAACGGGAGAGGATGTTGAGATATTAGTTGAAGAATACGCTACAGCGAACGTTGTTGACTTAAGAACTGATATAGAAATAAAACGTTCTCCGAATCGTGAGGTACCGGGAAGTGATTATATCAGTTTAGATTTCTTGGCTTATGATACAAGTGGTTCGCCAATCGGAAGTGAACAGGATTTAAAAAGTGCAAGCAATATTGAGGAAATGCATTTAAAAATGGAAGAACTATATAAATCGTTTGTTACTGTAGAGTTCATTAGAAATAAACTTAATGATTTTTTGCAGGTTTTGCTAAATACCAAATCCGGAGCAACTGTGTTTCATTGTTTTGCCGGAAAAGATAGAACAGGCATAACAGCAGCAGTTGTTCTAACAATACTTGGAGTGTCAAGAGAGGATATAATGAAGGATTACTTAGCAACAAATATCCTTCGTAAGCAGGCTAATGCAGTTATCATTGAAGAATTAAGAAAATCCGGCAAGTCTGAAGATTTGCTTGAAGCAGTAGAGTTGGCTCTTAGTGTTGAAAAGAGATATCTTGAGGCATTTTATAGAGAAGCTATTTCCAAATATGGATCGTTTGAGGAGTATATTTCAAATGGAATAGGTATAAAATCAGAAGACATAGATAATCTTAGAGTAATGTACCTTGAAGCTAATTAATTACTCATCATAGGAAAATGAAAGGACTAAACACATGCTTGAATTTAAATACGATACACAGGTACTAATAGAAGGACATGACTTAGATGAAGATATAATTAGTGAATATATCACGGAGAACTTCAAAGGTGATTCGCTGCTTGCGGTTGGTGATGAAGAGCTTATAAAGATACATTTTCATACTAACGAACCGTGGCAAATCTTGGAATATTGCTCAACTCTTGGAGATATATATGACATCGTAGTTGAAGATATGGACAGACAGTCAAGAGGATTGCAGGGTTAGGGTGAAATGACAAAGTCAGTTAAAAATGAAATTAAAATAGACAGAAAGCATTATTTATTTAGCAATAAAGCATTAGCGGCACTTATTATTCCGCTTGTTATCGAACAGATATTGGCTGTTATTGTTGGGTTCACGGATACTATAGTGGTATCTTCAGTTGGTGAAGCCGCTGTATCAGGAGTATCGCTTGTAGACCAAATCATGGTACTGATGATTCAAATCTTTGCTGCTCTGGCAACCGGTGGAGCAGTTGTAGCAGGACAATACTTAGGTCAGAAACGAGAGAAAAATGCTAGTGAAGCAGCGACTCAGTTAATGTATTTTATTCTAATAGTTGCGATAGTAATAGTCGCGATTATTTATTTAGTACATGACTTTATCCTACGAAATGTGTTTGGACAAATAGACGCAGAAGTTATGAAGAATGCTAAAACATACTTGATGATAGTAGCAGCATCCATACCGTTTATAGCCGTTTATAATGGCGGTGCAGCAATATTTCGTGCAATGGGAAATTCTAAGATGACAATGATGATTGCGGCAATCATGAATATGATTAACGTAACAGGTGATATTGTCATGGTTAAAGTCTTGGGATTTGGTACGGAAGGAGTAGCTATTCCTACGCTATTGTCAAGAATGACGGCTGCGGTTATTGTAGTTATTATGCTGCTCAACCAAAAAAGATTATTACATATTAAGCCAACGTTTAAGCTCAGACTTAACTTTCAAATGATTAAAAGTATACTTAGAATAGGTATACCTAATGGACTTGAAAACAGCATGTTTCAGATTGGAAAAATCACAGTTCTAAGTCTGGTAGCTACTTTTGGAACCTCGGCTATTGCCGCGAATGCGGTGGGAAATGTTCTGGCAACTTTCCAAGTTCTGCCGGGGATTGCTATGGGGCTTGCTGTGACAGCAGTAGTATCAAGGTGTGTTGGAGCAGGAGACTACGTTCAGGTAAAGTATTATATAAAGAAATTACTACTTATTGCAATAGGACTTATAGCCTTCATGGTTACAATGACTTGGATATTATGGCCGATATTAATGAGAGCCTACAATCTATCGAATACGACTTCAGAGTACACGCGTAATATAATGATGGTTCATTCCGTGTTTGCCATTCTTGTTTGGAGTATATCATTTGTACTACCTAGCGCATTTAGGGCTGCGGGTGATGCTAAAGCATGTATGATAATCGCAATAACGTCCATGTGGATATTCAGGATTGGCTTTGCGTATTTACTTGGCAAATACTTTGAACTTGGAATTCTAGGGGTTTGGGTTGCTATGATTATAGATTGGTGTTTTAGAAGTATTATGTTTGGAATCCGTTATTTTAGAGGAACTTGGAAAAATAAACATGTAATTGATTAATTATATTATAAGTCAAAAAAGTACAGCTATTTAGCTGTGCTTTTTTTTGCAAGTAAAAGCCTTTTGTATTTATCAACTATAGGGTGTAGATTGCGATTTTTAGTTGAAGTATAGTGGATGAAAAAAGGGTGAAGGACAAAATTAAATGAAGCTTAGGAAAAAGTTGAAAGGTTTAATGTGTCTCATTCTGGTTTCATTAATTATTGCAGTAAATATAAGTGCAGTCGCAAAAGATTTTACAGTTACTGTTAACGAAGATGCAGAAAATATTGAACCGGAAAAAGAGAATGTTGAAGATACTAAGCCTGTGGATAGTGAAGATATAATATCAATTACGGAATCAAAGATACTAGAGGACACACTAATAAAGGTCTCATATTCCAAAATAAGCGATATATTACAAAGTACGGGAAAAAGTAAAATAGCTGTTATTGAAGAACTCGAAAACTCCATTACTTATACCACATATGCAGGTAATTCTACAGGACTTCGAGAAGCACTTTGGTATATGTATGAAAATGGCAATATGTCGAGATACATACTCTATATTGGAGTAAGCTTAGCACCTATGGCATCGTTTACCGGAACCAGTCCTTTAGCACCTACAAATACAGATGTGACATTTGCTTCTCTTACAAAGGATAAAGTATCTAATTTGGTAATAACAACTTCATTTGATGGAGTACTTGAAAATGAAAATACCACTGCTCCATCAGATGCTGCTACGTTTACAATAAGTGCCGCTGGTTCATGGTATTTTGGAACTGACACCGAGCTCGTTAATATCAGGTATAGTGGGGGGTCAATTTGCGCTCAGGCAAATAAGTTTTCATTAAAAGGTGGTTCGTATTCTACCGGAGCCGTTATTCTTTACGGTGGAACACGAAGCGGAACAATAATTGGGAATGCAGAGCTGAATATATACTCTACAGGATCAGGAGCATTCACAATTTATGGAGGTAATTATACAGGAACATTAGATGGAAATGTCACAACAACTATTTATAACACCAGTGGAGATATAACGGGTTTTTATGGTGCAGGGTATGGAACGGCAGCAACAGCTAAGGCTATTGTTACGGGTAATGTGACAACAGAAATAAAAAATGTTAACGGTTTGCTTGGAACATACTATGGTGGTGGAAACTTCGCAGATGTGCATGGAACTATTAGAAATACCATATCGGGGGGTGGAGGAAATGCAGCTATTACTTTCTATGGTGGATCTAATAAGGGTGATATAGGCAATGGTGTAGAGGCTATTATCAATGATGTTGATTTTAGTGGATATACCAGAAATATGGTTATTAGACCATTTGTAGGTGCTAATCAAACAACAGGAGTCATAAGGGGGAATATTACCAATACTGTAACTGCCGGCAGTAATTTTTACGGAAGAATAAATGGAGTTCAAGGTGCAGGAGGATATGACACACAAATCAGAGTAGCTTTTACAAATGCAGGACAAGCAGAAAGCCTGGCGAGATTTCGCGTATACGGAGATGTATATACCACACTTACTAAAGGATGGTTTTGTACCTCGGGCGGGTCGGACGGTTGGGCAAGAGCAGCCGGGTATGGAGGCTATATAGAAGGTAATACTACTATAGAAGTCGGAACAGAAGGCTTAGCATTTGGTGGCCCTACAGCTCTTAGCGACAGCTATCAATATAAAGTTAACGAGGGTGGAAGAAATGGAGACGGAAGAGGATACCCAACTGCATGGGACATAGTTGGTGGGGGCGGATTAGAAGATATAGACACTTCAATATATATAAAAGGAGACACACGACTAATCCATAGAAATACAATTGCAAGATGGACATATGGAGGGTCTTTTGGAGGATATATCGAAGGAAACACGAGATCCGAAATGCATGGAGGCATAGTTCATACGCTTGAAGG
>JBKEBP010000005.1:0-2633 GCA_047973235.1 Suipraeoptans sp.
TTGCATTTGCATGGACAATGTACAATATGAGCCAAAGTCTATTAGTACCATTGGCTACTCGTAATACCAAGCAAAGGGATAAGATTGCATTATTTCAAAATATGGGTATGAATATGGTTCCCGGAATGCTCACAGCCTTAATATTTCCTATGATTGCATTGCCGTGGATGGGAGTGTCTCCCGAAAGATGGGCTCTAATCATGAGCATATTTTCCATTATTGCTATTCCCGGAATGCTTATTCAGTATTTTTTCACAAAAGAACGTGTCACAGAGGATGCACTGCAAACAAAGAGTGTTGAACCTATTAGCCTAAAGAAACAGGTTAAGACTTGTTTTTCTGATAAGTATTGGCTCATATTTATGGGTGTTATTATACTTTACAATTTTTCACAGAATATGAACACCTCTGCTCTTGCCTATTATGCAAACTGGGTGTTAGGAAGTTATAATGACGGCATAACAATGACAATGCTAAATGCGATTGGACAAATGCCACTTGGACTTGGAGTATTCCTGCTCTGGCCGCTGGTTAAGAAAATTGGAAAGAGAAAGGTTATGTTCGGTGGCATGATTCTAGCAGCGGTTACATTCACACCAGTAATTTTTATGCCAACTAACTTTCCGGTTGTTATGGGTGCTATTTTTATTAAATCATTTGGGATATTACCTACATATCTGATTGCAGCATTTATAGCAGAGACCCTTGATCACATTGACTGGAAGAATGGATTCCGTTGTGATGGATTCACAGCCACCTGCACAAATATAGCTCTGACAGTGATGACCGGATTGTCCACAGGTGTATTCAACCTAGGATTATCTGTTAACGGGTATATGGCACCAGAGGCGGGTACAACAGTTGTTCAAAATGCATCAACTCAAAGTTTTATCGTATTTGCTTATGCAGGAATCCCTTGCATTGCCTATGTACTAATTGCACTTTTAATGCACTTTTTCAGGGTGGAAGATAAAATGCCTCAAATTTCAGCTGATATCATCGCACGCCATAAACGAGAAGCAGAAGAACGCGGTGAAGTATATATTTCCCCAGAGGAACTTGCGACACAGGAGCAAGAAAAACAAGACGCGATAGCCGAGACAAAACGTCTTGAAGAGTTAAAAGCAAGATGCAATAAAAAAGGTCTCAGCTTTGAAACCGAGGAAGCTAAGTATCAAGCAAAGCTGGCAGAACGTGCGGCAAAAGAGGCAAAGAAGAAAAAAGGAGACAAATAACATGGAGAAAGATAAAATTTCTGATATTGTTTCAAGAATGACTTTGGAAGAAAAAGCTGGCTTATGTTCAGGCTCAACTGACTGGCTGACAAAATCCATTGAACGACTTGATATACCGAGCATATGGCTGACGGATGGTCCTCACGGATTGCGCAAACAAGAAGGAAAAACTGATAATTTGGGAATTTTTGAGAGTAATAAAGCCGTTTGTTTTCCGGCCGAGTGTGCCACTGCGGCAAGTTTTGACCGACAGCTTTTAACAGAAATAGGCGACGCTCTTGGTAGAGAAGGTCAGGCAGAAAACATTCAAGTTCTATTGGGACCGGGAGTTAATATAAAACGCAGTCCTCTATGTGGGAGAAATTTTGAATATTTTTCAGAAGATCCGCTTCTTTCGGGTGAACTTGGTGCTGCCTATGTCGAGGGACTGCAAAGTCGTGGTATTGGTGCCTGTGTCAAGCATTTTCTAGCGAATAGTCAAGAGACACGCCGCATGACATCATCATCAGAGATTGACGAGAGAACTCTTCGTGAGATTTATATGCCAGCCTTCGAGAACGTGGTAAAAAAAGCCAAACCTCGGGCAGTTATGTGTTCCTATAATAAAATCAATGGAAAATACGCTTCAGAGAGCAGAGAATATATGACAGATGTTTTGCGTAAAGAATGGGGATTTGATGGGACTGTAATTAGCGACTGGGGTGCAGTTAACAATCGAGTTGCCGCCTTGGCTGCTGGAACGGATTTAACCATGCCTACTGCTATAGAAACAGATAAAGAAATTGTTCAGGCTGTGGAGGCTGGGAAACTGCCTGAATTCTTAGTGGATACAGCTTGCGAAAACATTCTGCAACTTGTGTATAAAGGTATTGAATCAAATCAATCGAGTAAAAAGGCGGATTTTGAAAGAGATCATGAGCTTTCGTTACATGCAGAAGAACAATCAGCGGTGCTTTTGAAAAATGAAGATTCAATATTGCCACTCTCTAAAGAAAAGAGGATTGCTTTTATTGGAAGTCTTGCTGAAACACCCATTTATAAAGGAAACGGAAGTTCTAACGTGAATGCCTATAAAACATCAAACGCGCTAAGTGAAGTAGCAGAATTTGCTGAAATTAGCTATAGTGCTGGGTATACAGAAAGTGGAACGAACGAACAATTGTTGAATCATGCTGTAGAAACAGCAAAAGCGGCTGACATTGCCGTTGTGTTTGTTGGAATGACATCCGATGAGGGAATCGACCGCCCGGATATGAACTTGCCTGAAGCACAAACGACTATAATAGACGCTGTGAGCAGAGTGCAACAGAATATAGTTGTTGTATTACACACAGGTAGTGCGATAGAAATGCCATGGGTCGATAAGGCAAAGGGTATATTAGAAATGTATTACGGCGG
>JBKEBP010000037.1:0-4055 GCA_047973235.1 Suipraeoptans sp.
TCAACCATACCTGAAATATCAGAGCTTTTAGCCTATTCCAGTCAGCAGCATTTTACTACTGCTTTCAAAATAAGAACCGGAAAAACTCCCGGTTCTTATCGAAATATTCTTTAGATTATGAAATTATATAATATCTAAACTAATCTTTCTTACAACGAGAGATTAAACCTGAATTATTCATGATAATTCATTCTGCAGTTGCTAAAGCCGCTTAGTTTTCTATTCTTCTTTGCTCAAGATCTTTTCTAATTTGAGGAAGCTTTTTATCCAAGTCAAAAAGCCTAAGCAGAATAAACTGTATTACTAAAAAGATAGCCGGTATCACTGATGCTTCCAAAACTATCACCGTTGTTGCCAAAGAACTCTGAACTGCCAATGCCCCATTATATCCTGACAATGCCATCAGAATACCAACACCGCCAACACCTATTGCCTGACCGATTTTACTGGTAATTGTCTGAGCACTTGCAATCGTACCTTGACTTCTTTTACCCGTTTTCCACTCACCATAATCAATACAGTCAATAATAAATGATCCTGACATTGCGAACATTGGATAATATCCAACATATGACAATATATTCGCAAAAAATACTACTGGAATACTACTTGGACTAACCAGTCTTAATAAATAGCCCACGAATCCAATCACGGTATAGGTTCTTATCGTGTTTACAAATCCTATTTTTTTGCTAATTAACGGTGTAATGCCGATTGCAATAACCATTGAAAGCATAGATAATGCCATAATAGAACCTATACCTATATCCCCCATTATATATTTGTAATAGTAAGTTGAGGTTGCATTTGTAAAATTAGTCCCAAAATTAGCCAGCAAACTAATCAAAGCATAGATCAAGATATACTTGTTTTGCCTAAGTAAACTCAACATTTCTTTTAATGTAAACTTTTGTGAAGCTTTCGCATCCGAACTATGTCTCTCTTTTACTACCATGAATCGAATCAAACCAAAAACTGTCATTGGAATCGCAATCACAATTGCAAATTTTGTCCATGCCGCTTTATCTGTTCCTGCTGCTGCTATAAGTTGTGGAAATATCATGCTTGCAATAATCGTTATAATCATTGAAACGATTCCAGTTACCGAAAGAATTGATACACTCTGCTCTGACTTTTCCACTACATTAGACAAGTATACACTTTCACAACCGGTTAACATTGTGGTAAATACTGAAACATTTAACGTATACATAATAAACAAATATATATATGACATATTGATTCCTAAGTTTGGTGCACTAAACATGAGAACTAACGTTAACCAATAACCAATTATTGCAAATTCAAAAGGCCTTCCTTTGCCACTTTTGAGGTTCAACTTATCAACAAAATACCCAAAAACAAAATCCGTAAAACCATCAAAAATCTTTGAAATCATAAATATGATTCCAACTGTTGCCGCTGATAACTGCATAACATCAGTTGCATAAAATGTAATACTTCCGAACAAGCATGCACCAACTGCATAAGATATCGTTCTTGTAGGCCATGCTAAATAGGTACTTTTCTTTATTTTTCCTGCTTTTGCACTCATCCCATCCCCCTCAACTAATACTCAATTTTTATAAAATAAACGTCATTGACTCCCAGATCTGCATTGATTGATAAGATTCCATTCGCATAATCATATGGCATTTCTTCTTCATACATCCTTGACTTTTGAATAATTTCATTTATTTCCGCATGATTTAAATCCTTTGGCTTATCCATTTCTTCCCAAACCCTTAACGGATTACAATGATTTTCATCAATTCTTTTTAAAATGACTTTTTGGGGCTTCTCATCTACCTCTACTTCTACATACACTTTCTCCCTCGGAAGTTCTTCCTGCTTCATTTTATGTCGAAAAAGCATAATCTGTTTTTCTCGTCCCTTTTCAAAAGCAGCAATTCCAACTTCCTGTGATAAAGCTTCTTTACCCAAATCAATCCGCATATCTCCAGCATCTGCCAACATCTGCAATGCATAATAAACCGGTTTGGCAATTCCGTTTAATGTCTGTATTCCGAACCCTCCATGAAACTCTTCTGTAAACTGGTGCAATTCCTCGAAAATATCACTAAAACACCAGATACTAGATCCTGTCACATCTCTCTCAACATCCAAGATTGCTCTTACATCATAAGCTGCTGTCTTTCTGGTATCATTTGTATAGGAACTAAAAATTGCACTGGTATTCCATTCTGTGTAAAATACAGGCAGCCCTTGCGCCTGTTCTTTTACCAACCTTGCATTGTTAGGGAAAACCCCATATTTGATTTTTTCTTTTTCCGAAGGGTCTTCAAAGATAAGCCGTAATACCTCCAACGGGGACATTGTCTCCGGAAGCTGATCCAATAATTTGCGTGCCTGTGCCAGCTTCTCTTTCGGCCTTTCTTCATCCAAACTCCCCGGTTCACTCACACCAATCAATGGATCACCTGCATATTGATGCGTAGAAACAAAATCTAAAGGAATCCTATGCTTTTTGCAGTGTTCTACGAGCTCTCTTATCCATCTGCTTCCACTAGTAGCAGGTCCTCCCACTAAAAGGTCGCTATCAATTTCTTTTATCGCCTTTGCTGTAATCTCGTACAGTTTAAAGTAGTCTTCCTGCGTTCCATTAAAGAATGACCCTTGAAGATCTGGTTCATTCCATACTTCAAAGTACCATGTACGCACCTCCTCTTTTCCATATCTATGAAGAAGGTATAATATAAAATCCTGCACATATGATACCCATCTGGAAAAATCCGCTGGCATATTAAAATTACTTCCATAAAAATTCGCATTCGGCGACGTAGGCTCTTTTGCCAACTCATTCGGCATAAAACTCAATTCCACAAAAGGTTTCATTCCGATTTCTAAGATATTATCGTAAACAATTCCACATCTGTGAAAGGATTGCTCTTTAAACCGCTCTCCCCCTGGCAATGGAATGACATTGGTCATATTTTGAAGTGTTTTCATATCATCGCAAAAAATTCCGTGGAATCTAACATACTGCATTCCTAGCTCGTCATGCACTTTTTTTAGCTGTTTTATATAGTCAGTTCTCATTGCCATGGCTGCATGACAGCTTCCTACACAAAACTGCCAATGCTTGTTAAATTTTGTTTTTTGCATTGCCTTTTTTACTTTGAACTCTAGCATTCTTTAATCTCCTTCTTTATCTGATTTAGTGACTGATTAATATCTAACATTTCTTCCTTAGTAAGGTTCTTTTTCGCCCCCATAGTGCCCAGCATAGAAAATAATCTCTTAACAGTGAATCCTGCTATCATCTGCTTTACATCGTCACCAGACTCTAGTAAATCAAATCCCGACTCTGTCTGAGTGTTTGACATTAATGATTTCAAAATACCCCCAATCAATACCATGCCTTCTGAATTCCCCATAATATCACCTAACTTATCATTAATTGAAAAATATCCTTTTGGTGTGGTGATTTCGAACCAATTTAACACATTTCCTGCTTCTTTCATGCGATAATTCTCATCAAACTTTTCAACTTTTCTAAGCAAAGAGTGATCTTCATACTCGCCTGATCGCGCTACAATCTCTGTCTCATCCACATTCGGTACTTCATAATAAAAGAAATGCTTCGTTCCCTTCTGCTTTCCCAAACTGCTCCCATTCGCAAACAGCTCTACTTCCTCTAAATTTGTATATACGGCTATTTTTGTCAGTTCTTCTGCTCGATTTACATAACGCTTTCCACAAATATGTACAAAAGGATCATCCGAGAGCCATGCTTTATAGGCGTAAAAAGCGTCCTTTTTGTATTTTCTGTCAAAGGTCACAAGCCCTTTATGGTTTATTCCACTCTCACCACCTTCATCTCTGGCATCAGCTGCAAAATCGAACATATTCCACACATGAGTTGCCCAAATATATGGCCTGGTAAAAAGTTGCTTTATAAGTTCTTCATGATAATATGCCTGATATTCCTCAGTATAATCACCTTGCTCGGGATGTGAACTATGCCAATCCAATGCCTCGCATCCGTACTCACTCAGACCAATGGGAATGTTTGGATATTTTTCATGGAAATG
>JBKEBP010000044.1:0-33937 GCA_047973235.1 Suipraeoptans sp.
ATTTAACAAAAACCATTCCCTGATTATTTTGCATATTTCAATTTTCAACTTCGCACCTAAAGATGCTATTAACACTTGCTTTTCTAGTGCCACCTCAATATTTTTTCTGCTATCCTCGGGAATACCCTGCAACTCAAGCTTCTCCTCAAAACGATTAAAAATAGGCCTATATACCGTTCCAGTTTTTGCCTTATAGTTAAACCATTCTTCAGTCACACCATTTACTCCAACGCTAAATCCATAGTTATATGTTTTTTCTTTATTATCACTTGGCATAGTAAAATAAATCTCAAATGTTGTTTCACTTCTTGCTGTTTGTTCATCAAATAGAAAAGGAACAGGTTTTGATTTTTTAAATACATCTTCATCGTCACCAAAATTGAAGGACTTAAGTACATAATTACCCATACAACGAAATGCATCGTATATATTGGATTTACCGCTAGCATTTGCTCCATATATCAATGCAATTGGTAGGACTTTTTCGCTACTAATATTTACAACCCTATCCGAAAATTCTGTCATCTTTGTTGCCGATAAATCCAGAACTGTTTCTTCTCTAAATGATTTATAATTTTTAAAATTGAACTGTATAAGCATATTGAATTCTCCCTTTGTTTTTATCATTATACATGAATAAAATGCATAAATCAATGTCTATCTGAGAAATATTCTCACTTAAGCATATTATTGTTGTCCTGCAGAAAACGGATATAGCAGTCTCTGATTTTCATCAATATACATATTACCTCGTGTAATCAATTTACAACCCGAGTCCGTATATGCCTCTACTTTCTCGCCATTTAGCACTCGTATTGTTTGTTCTACTCCCAGATATCCCATATTAACCGTCTTCTGGATAATTATTGCCTCAAATACACCTTTCTCAAGCAATTGTATTTCTTCTAAGGAATTATCAAATCCTACAACCTTAACTTTTTTACTTAGTTCCAACTCATCTATTGCTCTTGCTATGCCAACAGATGAGTATTCATTCATACCCATAATGACGTCTAATTCCGGGTACTTCTCAAGAAGCTTGATTGTACTTTCATATGCTCTATCATAAGATGACCCGGCATAAACTACTTCAACAACGTTTTTTTCAAACTCTCCAAGGCCTTCTCTCATGCCCTTCTCACGTTCCGTCGCAGTCGATGTACCGTGTACATGTCCTACCATAGCCACCTGAGAGTCCTCATCCAATAGTCGCTTAGTATATTCACCCAATTCTTTTCCCGCCAATACATTGTCTGTTGCTACAACGCAGCTGCCAATACTATCATCATCAATTAGAGAATCAACCAAAACAACTTCAATTCCAGCTTCGACAGCCTCTTTTAGGGAAGGCGTTATCCTTGTAACATCACTTGCAGCAATCAGTATAGCATCCGGTTCCAGTGCAATAGCTTTCTTTACACTTTCGATTTGTCCGTCAACATCTTCTTCTGTTGCAGCACCCATTACCTCCAGATTCGCTCCGTACTCTTCAGAACCAAGCCTTGCCCCTTCTATTAATGCAGGCCAAAATCCATTGCTTTCATCAACCGCCTTAGGTATTAGTATTAAGTTATAACTTTTATTACTATTTGCATCACTATTATAGGCCTTAATAATAAATATACCGACTACTGAAATAATAATAAATAGTATAAAAACACTTATCATATTATTACGTGATAGTTTTCTCATCATTTCTCCCATTTCGTGGTATTATAATGCTAGCCGATGTTCCCTCATCTTTTTTACTCTTATATATTATGCCATATTCTTTACCATAATATAGCTGCAGACGACTTTGAACATTATTCACACCCACCCCATTTTTCTTCGTGTCCGTAACCTTTTTATCGAAAATATGTGACAACATTTCATCATCCATACCTATTCCATCATCTTTTATCGTTATAATAACATCCTCATTTTTTGCATATGCAGTTATCTCAAGTTTTCCTTTGCAGCTCTTGTATTTAAGTCCATGATATATGGCATTTTCCACAAGGGGCTGTAATGCAAATTTGATAATCTTGACGTCATAGACACCTTCATCTATGTTTATATCATACTCAAGCTTATCTTTATAACGCATCTTTTGTATAATAAGATAATTCTTAACGTATTCGACTTCCTCTCTTAAAGTAACTTGTTCTTTTTCATTACTAATCGATTGTCTAAATAAACGTGCAAGTGATGATGTCATAAGTACCACCTCTTCATTTCTATTAGCCTCAGACATCCATACAATTGAATCTAGTGTATTATATAAAAAGTGTGGATTTATCTGAGCTTGAAGTGCTTTCATCTCACTTTTTCGCTTATCCGCCTGTTCTTTAACGTTTGCTTCCATAAGATTTTGAATACGGTCAGTCATAATATTAAATGACCTCGTCAGACTGCCGAGTTCGTTGTTTGTAGTAATATCTATACTTGCTTTATTAAATTCTCCCTTTTCTACAAGTGACATGGAATCACGAAGTCTACGAATAGGTTTCGTAATCTCACGTGACAAAAATATTGATACAATAATGACACCCACTAATAGAATAACCATTGCAAGAAAATAAATCACGCTCGTTTGCCGGGAATTGGTTAGAAGTTCATTCGTATATACCGCACCTACTACTGTAAACCCTGTCTTTGACGATTTTGACAGAGTATATAGTATGTCTTCACCTTCTAATTTGGTAGAAACCGCATTGGTTGTCGCTGACATTATCTCGTCAATATTCTCGGATTTCAGCCCTCCAAACATAAGTTGTTGTTTAGGATGATATACGATATTTCCTTTATTATCCAATATAAAAACATATCCCTTACTTCCCAGTCTATTGTTATCACAAAGTTCACTAATCGAGTCATAGTTTAAGTCAACAAATAATACGCCTTCTCTATCACCGGTTTGATTATTGACAAGGCTTTTACTAAGTGTAATAACCCATTTATAGCTGTCTGCAACTGCATTTTGCACATGAGTCGATGAAATAGCTAATCCACTCTTTGAACTTAATGCCGCTAAATACCATGACATATATCTTGCATCCAGGTAGCTTGTTAATTCGCTTTCTCCGTCATTAATAATATAATCTTCATTCTTTGAAATTATTCCAATATTGGAAATATCATTACGACTTTCACGTATTGTCAAAAACTGAGACTCTATCCTTTCCCTTGCTTCTACTCGCTCTTCATCTGATATGTCCTCATCATAAAAGTATGCAGGAACATCTTTACTTCCGGCAATTATCGTAGATATATTTTCCATGTATGTAAAATATGAATCAATTTCCGTATTGACCTGCGAAATAATCTTTGTGGTATATTCTGTTGAGTTTTCCAACACTACGTTTTTAGTTGTTGAAAGCGCAATAAAAAGAAAAATAAGCATGGAAATAAGCATCAGAATCGAAAATGAAAAAATCATCGAATTCTGTGTGCTCCTAAAGAGACTTAAAAAGCTTTTTAGTCTATATCTTTTTTTCATCCCTTCTCTCCCTTGCAAACTCCTTCGGAGTAACTCCCACTACCTTTTTAAATGCTATATTAAAATAGTGTGGATCACTGTAACCAACTCTTTCTGCTATCTCATAATTTCTTAGAGACGTCTCAGTTAATAACTCCTTTGCTTTCCCCATGCGTATATTCGTCAGCATTTCTAAGAATGTACTTCCTGTCTCGTCTTTAAAAAAACTGCTAAAATAGCTGCTGCTGATTCCCAAATAATTACATACCTCATTTAATGAAAGTCCTGCATTGTCATAGTTATTATTTAAGTAGTTAATTGCAAGATCCGCCTGACGCCCGGTTGAAGACTGCGTAATATCCGCAAGTAATACTAACCCTTCTCTTGCATATTCTTTCAGAAATGTCATAGCCGCATCCAGACTTTTCATTTGTGTAATAGTATTAACATCATTATCAGTTAACTTGAAGCTCATATCTTTTTCACTAATAGTTTCATAAATAAGTCTTTGCAGACGATGAAGATATGCGATTATAACACTTTTGCTTATAGTATACTTCTTCATACTATCACTTATTGAATCGAGTATCATTTCTACTTCTTCTATCGTTCTATTCTTAAGACTTAAATACATCATATTATAAAACTCTTCTTCTGTTTCCATTTGCTCATAGTTTATGGTTTGCTCAGCATCAAAAATATGACCATCACCTCTACTAAATCTGTGTTTCAGTGCTTCCATTGCTGAATTGTATGACACTTTTAGGTCGTGTATATCATCTACATAAGTACCTATTCCTAAAGACACACTCAGTCCCGTGGTTTCGTTGACCAATTCTTGCACTTTTGTACACGTTTCTATTATATGGTGTCTAAGCTCTTTTACTTTTTTTGTATAAAACAGCATATATGTACGGTTATCATTATCTCGAAATGCGATACCTTCACCGGTTTTATTTAGAACTTCACTTGCAATATTTTCTACTACGAACGCCATCAATGCACTCTCTTTTTTTAGTTCTTCACTTATACCATATAAATCCGAATAAACATCTATATCTATTACCGCGACTCTATACGACGATGCCTTTATTTTAACTCCAAGCTCTGACAGCTCATGGAGTGACTTTTCGACGGACTCTGTTCCATTAACTAATTTTGTCAGTGTTTTCGAAATGATTGCGGATTCGTTTTTGGTATATGTATGGTAAACCTTTTTTAATTCATCAAGTTTCTCTTCTTCATTTTTCTTTGAATCAAGCTTTTCTTTTACTTTGATAAGTATCTCTGAAAGTTCTATTGCCGTAACAGGTTTTAGAATATATTCCGACACTTTGTACTGAATAGCTCTTTTTGCATACTCAAAATCGCTATAGCCGCTGAAAATGACTATAGCAATATCCGGATAATTCTCATACAAGAACTTACTAAGTTCAAGACCATCCATATACGGCATATATATATCAGTTAGAACTAGGTCAACCAAGTTGTTTTCTACAAACTTCTGTGCTTCCTTTCCATTTTCCAAATCTGCAACTAATTCAAAACCTAGATCGTTCCATCTGATTTTTTCACGTATCGCCTCCCGCACAAGTATTTCGTCATCTACCAAAAGAATTTTATACATGTGTTAACCCCTAGCTATTTTTATATAAATATATTATAACTCTATTTTATCAATACTGATTTTGTCAAGTAATTCTTTCATGTCTTCTATGTTAAAAAATCCCGTTTCTTCTAACATGGCGGATGCGGCAGATACAGCGCTTGCCAATCTAAGCGCCTCAACCATAGTGGTCTTATCCTCAAAGGCTTTAGCAAATCCTGCGGTCATAGAGTCACCACATCCCACTGTGTTAACTGCATTTATTTTAGGAACTACTGCTCTATATATCCCTTCATCACATGCCATAATAGAACCTGCACTTCCAAGAGATACAACAACATTTTCGATTCCGGTTTCATGGAGTAACTTTGCTGCCTGCATTATATCCTCCAAATTCTCACACTTCTTACCTGTAAGCATTCGAATTTCATCGATATTTGGCTTAATCATTGTCGGTAGTGTTTTCAAGCCCTCACTTAGTAATTCACCGCTAGTATCAAGAATGACTTTTTTACCTTTTCCTTTTGCTATCTTAATAAGCTTCTGATAATATGTTGTATCTATACCTTTGGGAACACTTCCTGAAATGGTCACTACTTCTGCATCTGTAATGATTTTACCAAACTCTCTAATGAATGCTTCCTGATCCTCTTCACTTACAGTAAAGCCCGGCTCCAGATATTCTGTGTGAACTTTTTTATCTTCGTCCCAGATATTTATGCAGGATCTGCTTTCTTCTTTCAAGTGATACATGGCACTTTTAATGCCCAGCATTTCTATTCCATTTTCAATATACTTTCCTGCATATCCTCCAACAAAACCGGTTGCAATAACGTCTGTTCCCAAAATAGTTAGTGGCTTTGAAACGTTTAAGCCCTTTCCTCCCGGAGTATAAGAGCATTCACTAACTCTATTAACCTCACCTTGTAAAGCATTATTTACTACATATCTTTTATCAATAGACGCGTTAAGCGTAATAGTTACAATCATTATTATCTCTCCTCATTGTATAAAAGGACTTTTCCTTTAACGAGCCCCGGGGTTTTAAACATTTGGAATGCTTCATTTGCTTCATTCATAGGCATCTTTTTATATATAAATCCTGAATCGAACTTTAACTGTCCCGTTGCAAAATAATGTGCTGTAAGACTCCACTCTTTACCGGGAAATGGTGCTGAATAACTCATCCATGATCCTGTAAGTTTAAACTCCTTACGATTCATGTTCTCCCACATCTTCGGTGTAAATGTTAAGTCTACATGTGGAGTTCCTATAAAACATACATGTGATTTATTTGCAGCAAGCTCAAATGCCATATGCATAGTCACAGGCTGACCTGCAGTCTCAAAAACATATCCATACCCTTTACCACTTGTTATGGACATCGCTTTTTCCATATAATCGTCTTGCAGCGTATTTACTACTTCATCTGCACCTAAGCGTTTTGCAACTTCCAGACGTTCATCACTTATATCAAACACCACTACCTTCTTAGAACCGAATATTTTAGCCCATTGCATAGTGAACATTCCTATAGTTCCACCTCCAAGAACAGCTACGTATTCACCACCCTGGTAGTCATTGCAATATACTCCGTGCAGTGCAACTGTTGAAGGCTCAAACATTGCTCCTTGTTCATAAGATATAGAACTATCAAATGGGACTACATTAGCCTCTGGTACTACTATATACTCCGCATTACTTCCTTGTATGCGTGACCCGATAAATGTATAATTCTTACACAGAGAATATTGTCCTTTCTGACAATCATCGCACTTCATGCATGGTATTAGAGGTGCCGCAGTCGCCCTTTGTCCAACATTCAAACCGGTAACGCCTTCTCCCACTTCAATTATATCACCTGAAAATTCATGACCCAAAACGATAGGATAAAAATGTACACCATTATTCAATACCCTTGGTATGTCTGAGCCACAAATACCTGACATCTTAACCTTAATCTTAACTGTCCCTGGTGTTACTTGAGGTTCCTCATATTCAAGATATTGTACATCCTCATTTGCTACTACAACTGCTGCTTTCATTTTAGACACCTCCTGCTTCATTCATAATAGGTTTCAAGCACTCATATATATCTCGGTATTTTTTATAATTCGTTTCATATAATTCATATAACACTCTATCCGGTTCATGTACTCTTGTCTCTTTAACTGTTAACCCTACTGCTTCTTCAAAACTATCATACAAACCTACCCCTACGCCCGCAAGAATACAAGCTCCAAGAGTTGTCGCTGCGTCTGAATATGGAACTACTATACGCTTTCCGGTCACATCTGCTTTTATCTGAGTCCAAAGCTTTGAATTTGCCGAGCCTCCTATTGCTTTTAATATTTCCACCTCACCCCCGGCTTCTTTTGCCACTTCAAGATTATGCTTTAGTGCATATGCAACGCCTTCCATTGCTGAGCGAATCATATGCCCCTTTGTCTTTGAAAAATCCAAGCCGTAATATACACCCTTAGCTTTTGGATTCCATATTGGCGAACGCTCACCTGCCATATATGGTAGAAATATTAGTCCGTCACTTCCGGGGGATACGCCTTCTGCTAAATCGTTAAATTGTTCCAGCGCATTTTTCCCTTTTGTATCTTTAAGACTATCCTCATATGCACCAAATTCTCTGTGAAGCCATCGCATCACACCACCACCGCCTGTAGTTCCTCCTTGTAATAACCATTTGTCAGGCACCACATGATAGCTGAGAATAAGCCTAATATCTGCGTGATATTCGTCTATACATATACTCATTCCTCCGGCTTGACCGCCTTGCTCCTGTGTCTCTCCCGGATGTAGTACCCCTGCGCCAAGTGTTCCGCAGCAAGCATCCAGTCCTCCTGCAACCACTGGTATACCTATTTCCAGCCCTGTTTCTAATGCTGCCTTTTGGGTAACTCTGCCCACTACTTCATGACACTGGTATATAGGTGGTAGAAATGACATGGGAATTCCAAGTCTATTGCTCATTTCCTCATTCCATTGTCCCGTCCTCATATCGAAGCAATGTAAACCATATCCTTGAGACATGTCTTGAGAGAAAACCTCTGTCAGACGATATACTATAAAGCTATTTGACTGAAGTATTTTATCTATTTTTTTATATATATTCGGTATATTCTTCTTATACCAAAGTATCTTCGGTGTAGAGTAAGATGGTTTAAACGGATTTCCACATACTTCGAATATCTCTTCTTCCGAAACAACACGTTTAACTTCCTCACAGATATCTGCAGCTCTTGTATCCATCCATATAGGTGTGTTATATAGAACTTTACCGGATGAGTCGATTGGTATAGCAGACCAACTTTGACCATCAACACCAATTCCCGCTATCTCCATAGCTTTTATTTTTTTACGACCTATTATCTCTTTAATAGCACTACAAACAGACTCCCACCATTCATCAGGGTTTTGTTCAGCCCAGCCTTCCCTAGGATAATAAACGGGATAATCTCTCGCAGCACTATCTATTACTTTTCCTTCTTTGCTAAACACTGCTACCTTGCAGGCACTAGTACCTATATCGATTCCCAATAAGTATTTATTCATAAACACCTCCACGTATTGACTTACCGTTTATAAATTTTGTATCCAGCCTTATCGTTTTGATATTAGCTTCTTTATTATTTATTCTTCTAATTAATGTTCTAGCTACGCTTTCCCCGATTTCTTTTGTAGGCTGCGATATAATAGATAGCCTTGGATTAGTGGCTCTTGCAAACTCTTCATTATCATACCCAATCACTGACAACTCTTCCGGTATACTAATATTACGCTCATTAATACTTATCATTGCCCCTACCGTCATTTCATAGTTTGTTACAATAACTGCCGTCATATTTTTATTATCCATAATGAGTTTGTCCATTGCATTAGAACCGCCACTAATCGTAAATTCCCCATCGGCAATAAGTCGTTTCTTCAATTTAATTCCATAACTTGTCAAAGCTTTTGCATATCCTGCTAATCGTTCTTCGGATGTATAAATTCCTTTTGGACCGGATATTATTCCAATTTCGTGATGTCCTAATTCAATCAACTGCTTCACGCTCTCATTTACAGCCTTCTCATTATCAACTAAAATACTATCACAGCTTACATCAGCAAGCATTCTATCCACTAAGACAATGGGTTTCTCATTTTGTATGAATTTTCTTATAACTTCCTTACTTGTAGCTGTTGGCATTATTATCAGACCATCGACACGCTTATGCAAAAGAAAATCCACTGCCTCTCTCTCTCTGTTCTCATCCGTTCTACAGTCACAAATAATCGTTGCATAGCCATAACTTCTGAGAACATCTTCGATTTCAGTAATAATCTCCGCACAGAAAATACTGTTTAACTCAGGAATCACAACACCAATCATATTTGTATGGTCCATTTTAAGTCCTCTGGCTACCTCATTTATTTCAAAGTTCAGTTTTCTAACTGCACTTTCAATTTTTTCTTTATTTTGTTCGCGAACATTTCCGCCATTAAAATAAGATGAAATTGTCGCAAGCCCTAGACCCGTTTCTTTTGCCAGATCTTTCATTGTAGCTGCCATACATAACCATCCTCATACGTTGTTAGTTTGCTTTACCAACGCAACCGCATACTGCCATACGTTCCTTTACAAGTTCTTTAACTGCCTTCATGCTAACAACCCCATACTTCTTAGGGTCAAATGTATCCGGTGCTTCATTTGCTAACTTCTTCATAGCATCGGTATACGCTACGCGAAGTTCAGTAGCAAAATTAACCTTACACATTCCACGTCTGACACATTCGGATACATCTTCATCGCTTAGCCCTGATGCACCATGTAGAACAAGAGGTATACTAACTAGCTCTCTTACCTTGGAAACCAGTTCCTTATCAAGTACCGGTGTTCCAACATAAAATCCGTGTGCAGTTCCTATTCCGATTGCTAAAGAATCTACACCTGTTCTTTCAACAAATTCCTTTGCTTCATCCGGGTCAGTATTCGCATTTCCCTTTGACTCAAGATCATCTTCTTTTCCACCAACTTTTCCGAGTTCTGCTTCAACAGGAATTCCCTTAGTCTTTGCCATATCTACTACTTTTTTACTCTTTGCAATATTGTCTTCAAATGAATCATGAGATCCGTCTATCATAACTGATGTATATCCTGCTTCAATAGCTGATTTAGCCAATTCAAAATCAGTACCATGATCTAAATGAATGCATACAGGTACACTTGACTTATCGGCTCTTGCCTTTACCATTGCAGCAAACATATCTACCGACGCATACCTAACTGTAGATGGTGTGGTTTGTAGCATAACCGGCGCTCCTGCTTCTTCTGCCGCTTCAATAACCGCCAGTACCATCTCCATATTTTCTACATTAAAAGCTCCAACTGCATAGCCTTCCTTTTGTGCCTTTAAAAGCATTTCTTTTGATGTGACTAATGACATTTTACTACCTCCAAATGTAAATTCATGTTAATAACCGAAACGTTTCGGTTTTGTTTGGTTATATAATACTGTATTTTTATTTTTATGTCAATAAGTGATTAGGGTCACTTTGACCGGAGCAATATGCGCATCTCACTTGGGCGTGCCGCAAAAGTCTTCTCAAAAGCAGTGTAAAAATTCGCAGGGCTTTGGTATCCGCTTTTTTTGGCAATTTCCGCCACATTCATCTCGGTGTTGCGCAGTAATTCAAGAGCAAAATCCATGCGCCGAGCACGTAGGTACTCGCCAACGGAATGTCCGGTACACACACGGAAGCCTCGCTGGAGGGCGTTCTTGTTCAGTCCTACCAGCTCACCCAAGTGGTTGACCATGGGAGGCTGTACAAGATTTTCATTGATGATTTTCTGCGCGGCGGTGATTTTTTCCTTTGTTTCAGCGCTAACAGCGGGCAGTGAGATTCCCTTTCGGCTATAGACAAAGTCGATGAGCAGTGCTGCCGTCTCCATGGCCTTGGCTTTCAAATAACAAGGTAGGGTCTCCGTTTGCATATTGAACTTCCCGCTCACCTGCCGCATCACGGAACTGACCTCGGGGATATACAACACCTCAGGATTCAGGACCTGGGGAGCGCGCTCCCAAAAATCGTCGGGTAGCGTGATGCCGTAATGGCTGAAAAAGGACTCGCGGATAAGCAGGCTGGTGTAAACAAGCCGCAATCCCACCGGAGCACGGGAAAAATAGTTCCAACGGGTGAAGTTCACATAGCAGTTCAGTCCCGGTTCCACCGGGTATACGTTGTCTTTGGTCTGATAATGTTCAATGGTTTGGCGTTCGAATCCTGAGTTTTCTCCTATCTCTATATACCGCTCATCGATGCTGGTGCCACAGACATAATTTTTGTAATATACATGGTCTGCGGCTGTCCAAAAGAAGTAACGTGGATCCCCCATATATTCCAGGCTGCCCTCACCGTATTCCGCAGTGGGTGACATTTTTATGCCGCGCGGGGTAATCTCCTTCGTCCATTTTCCGGTCTCATTCATTCTGAAAATTTCGTCTATTGATTTGAAATACTGCATGCTCTTCCTCTCTCAATTAGGCACATTGTCTCTCGATTGAGCACGATGCTATCGGATCTGCAAAAAAATAAAGAACGTATTTGCAATATATTCAGCAAATTCTTTGCTGCGAGAGCGTCCTTGGCCTCTCGTGTGACCCGGTTGACCGCCTTATAGTGTCCTGTTAGAATGACTTGTGTTAGCTTAAGCTAACTATTTTCACTTTAGCATGTTTGTATCTAAAGGTAAAGACCAACTATACACTATATAAAGGAGTGTGAAGGAGAATTTATGAATAAGAAGAAAAAGGGATCGGTCATAGCTCGAGCATTTGGTATTGCCGCCCAAGGCAAGGGACTGCTAGTTGCAAGCTGCCTTTCATCTATGGTGGGCATGCTGGCAAGGGTGATACCTTATCTGTCTGTGTACTTCATTGCCCGTCAGCTGTTGATGCCTCCCGCCGGCAGCGACACCCGCAGTGTTTTACTATTTTGGATATTGATCGCCGGCGTTAGCATTCTGATGAACCTAGTGTTTTCGTTTTTGGGTAGCTATGGCTGCCACCGGGTGGCTTTCCGGCTGCTGTACAATTTCCGGGTGCGTGTGATGGAGCACATCGGCCGTCTACCAAGCGGTTTTTTTGCCAACCACACCACCGGCAGTTTGCAAAAAACTATGGATGAGAATATTGAGAAAATCGAGGGCTTTGTGGCTCATATGCTGCCGGATATCATTGGCTCGGCTGCCGTACTGGTGACGCTGTTTACCAGTCTTATTCTGCTGAACGGTTGGCTTGCATTGGCGGTGGTGGCTACCATTATCGCTGCTGTTGTAGTGCAGATGACCGTCTTTGGCGGCAAGAAGTCAAAACAGCTGTGGGTAGACTTGGCCGAGGCCAACGCCAACATGACGGGCGCCTTCTCAGAGTATGTGAAGGGTATGGCCGAGGTTAAGCTCTTTGGCCTCACCGCACGGTGACTCGCGGGCTGGACGACAACATCAGCCTGTATCGCACCTGGGAGCTACGTAGCTACAAACGTGGTGCGCTGCCGATGAGCCTGTACAAAACGCTGGTGCTGTCAGTGCTAGCGGTGGTGTTGCCTGTGGGCATTTTACTTATCGCCAAAAATCCGGTACCGGACACGCTGCTGGCCGTTTTAATGGGGCTCATCATCAGCCCCGCCCTATACGATCCGCTGATGACTTGCGTGAACTACGGCACCCAGATGGGACAGCTGGCCGTAGGGCTGGACGCCATTGATTCCATATTGGACGAAGAACCTATCCCGGCAACGAAAAATCCGCAGATTCCGCAGAGTTGGGATGTCATTTTTCATGATGTCTCTTTCTCTTATCAGGATATGGACGACCCGCTGCGAGTGATGGCTCTAAGCCACATTGATTTCGCCGCACCTCAGGGGCAAATGACGGCACTGGTAGGGCCATCGGGCGGTGGCAAATCCACCGTTGGACAGCTGCTTTCCCGCTATTGGGACGTGGAGGCCGGCAGCATCAGTATCGGTGGGGTGGATATTCGCGAAATAGATCCCCATGTACTGATGGAGAACCTTGCCACCGTATTGCAGGACACCTACATTTTTGCCGACACCATCTGGGGCAACATTACCATGAACCGCCCCTACACACTCGAGCAGGTGGAGGCGGCAGCTCAGGCCGCCCAATGCCACGACTTCATCATGGCACTGCCTCAGGGTTACCAAAGTCGCATCGGCACCGGTGGGGCTAACCTGTCTGGTGGCGAAGCTCAGCGCCTTTCCATTGCCAGAGCTGTTTTAAAGGACTCACCCATTGTGGTGCTGGATGAAGCTCTTGCCTATTCCGATGCCGAGAACGAAAATCTCATCCAGTCTGCCATTAAAAATCTTGTACAGGGTAAAACTGTTATCATCATCGCCCATCGCCTGCAAAGCGTGCGTGGAGCCAAGCAGATACTGCTGCTGAACAACGGAACTATCACTGAGCGAGGCAGCCATGACGAGCTGATGTCCGGAAATACAGAGTACCGCATGCTGTGGGAACTGCAGCACGAAGCCGACACTTGGGCCATTGAGATAGGCTCCGAAAACGTACAAAAGGAGGAGAGAGCATGAAAAACGTGATTCGCAAGTTTACTGTAGGACACCCTTCCCACATGCTGCGTCCCACCCTATGGTTGTTTATCGAAAGCTCCTTCATGGGCTTTCCTGCCGTGGCAGCGTATTTTGCCATTCATTTTATCGTGGCCGGCTTTACGCAGCCGGCAAACATCGACAGCCTGTGGATGGTAGCGGTCGTAATGGGCATGCTGACCGTGGTACAACTTTTCATCAGCACCGGTACTTTTTTGAACACCTACCTACCCGCTACCGTGCACAATGCGGAAAACAAACAGGGCTTCATCAAAAAGCTGCGCACCCTGCCGCTGGGTTATTTCCTAAAAAAAGAATCCGGCGAGCTGATCAATACTTTCACCGGGGATTTTCTGGCGGTGGAGCAGAGCATGGTGGGCATGTTCACCGGCATCTGGGCAGTGGTTATATCCTGCATCTTCACCGGGGTCATCCTCTTTCTTTTTAACCCCGTTATGGCGCTGGCACTGTATATCTGCGTTCCACTCTCTGTGCTGGTCATCGCGCTGAGCATGAACCTGACCACCAAACTTACCCGCAAAAACATCGAGGCCAGAGACCACGCCGCCACCTATCTAAACGAGTACCTGCTGGGCATGAAAACCCTGAAGGCGTACAATCAGACCGGCGAGGGTTTCGGCAAGCTAAAGGACGCCTACCGCAGTCTTCAAAGAGTGAACCTGCACGGCGAGACGGTGAGCGGTACTCTGATGAGCCTTGCCAACACCTTTGTGCAGGCAGGTCTGCCGCTGATGTGCTTCGCTGGAGCCTACATGCTTTTGGGCGGACGACTCTCGGTGGTGGATTACCTTGGCATTATCGTCATCGGCACCAAGGTAATCTCGCCGGTGCTCACCTGGGTGCGCTACATGGTACTGCTGCGTAGCCACTATGTATCCGCAGGGCGCATCGACGATGTGATGCAGGCGACGGCCATGCAGGGTAATGGAAAAACCAATGCCCGCCATGACATACGCTTTGAAAATGTCTCCTTCGCCTACAGTGGCAAAAAAAGTGAAGAGGTGCTAAAGGACGTCTCCTTCACTATCCCGGTGGGCAAGCTCACCGCCATTGTCGGCCCGTCCGGCGGTGGCAAAAGTACCATTTTGCGGCTTATCGCCCGCTTTTGGGATGTGGGCGACGGCAAAATATCCTGCGATAACAAGGCCCTAGCTGACCTTGACGCCGAAGCCTGGGTCGAAAACATCTCCATGGTATTGCAGGATGTGTACCTTTTTCACGATACTATCCGGGAAAATATCCTGTTTGGCCGCAAGGATGCAAGCGAGAAGGAGATGATAGACGCCGCCGAGCGCGCCCAATGCCATGACTTTATCATGGCTCTGCCGGAAGGCTACGACACAGTGGTAGGTGAAGGCGGCAGCACCCTCTCCGGTGGTGAAAAGCAGCGGATATCCATCGCCCGCGCCATCCTCAAAAATGCGCCCATCCTGCTGCTGGATGAGCCCACTGCCAGCCTGGATGCCAAGAACGAGGTGCTCATCCAGCGAGCCATATCAGGCCTTGTGCGAGATCGCACCGTGGTAATGATAGCCCACCGGCTAAAAACAGTGCAGCACGCCCACCAAATTCTTGTGTTAGAGGACGGTCAGGTGACCGGCCATGGCACCCACGACGACCTGATGGCGAAGAAAGGCACTTACCACCGCCTGTGGAACCTGCAAAACCAGTCGATGGACTGGGATGTTACTCAGTGACAGCAAACAAAACCCTGAACAAAATCGTTAAGTGATAAAACACGATTTATTCAGGGTTTTGCTGATGCACCTAACCTTTGACTGCTCCTGCAACCATTCCATCTACAATCTTCTTGTTAAAAATTATAAATAGTATCAACATTGGAATAGTAATTAAAATAACATTTGCAAACAGCATATTATATGAGCTTGCATATTGACCCATAAATGTAAATAGTGTCAATTGTACCGTAGCATTTTCCTTTCCCGGCAAGAAGTACAGTGGATTTGTAAAGTCATTAAATACCGTTACTGCATTTAGAATAATTACTGTTGATGTAACCGGCTTCAACAGTGGGAAAATTATGGATTTGAATATTCTAAATCTCGAGCATCCATCTATATATCCTGCTTCTTCGAGCTCCTTTGGAATACTAGACATAAATCCTCTGTATAGCATCATGGTAAATGGTATTTGAAGTGCGACCTCTATAAAAATCATTCCGGTTAAAGTTTTATAAAGTCCTATTCTTTGTAATACCCAAATAGTAGGTAAAATTGCTGCAGGAACCATAAGACCTGCCATAATAAGTGCATTAAAAAATGAAATAGTTTTATCTTTTCTTCTTTGTAGTATATATCCACCCATGGATCCAACTAAAATCAGTAATACTACAGAAAATATAACAATAATTGCACTGTTTTTGAAAGCTGTTACTATTTGATAATCATTGGCCTCGAACACATCTACAAAGTTCTGCCACACAAATGCTTTAGGCAGCGATAACTGTAAAAGATTTGCTTCTTGTCTTTCCTTAAGTGCATTAACCAGCATGAATATAAATGGAACGACAAAAATTATAAAAGCAATAATAATACCGAAAATATCACCTAGAAGATATTTTACTTTACCTTTTCTTTTCATCAGTCCACCTCCCTACTAAGCAGGAACTTTTGTAGTGGGAACGCTAGTAATGCTATAAAAATGAACAGAACCACATTTCCCGCTGTCGAAAGTCCATAGTAACCCGCTGCATATTGCTTATACACGGATGAAGCTACAACTTCCGTCGCATATCCCGGACCACCTTTTGTCATAGCCCAGATTAGGTCAAATGTTCTAAGTCCACTTATAAATGATAGTATAATAACAGAATTCATAGCAGGTCTGCTAAGTGGCAACGTAATGCTCTTTAATTGCTGCCACGATGTACCACCGTCTACCTCTGCGGCTTCATAATATGTTTTATCAATTGATGCCATACCCGCTATAAATATAACCGTTGCAATTCCGACTCCCTTCCAAACATCAGTTAAGATAACCGAATATAAAGCTATTTTGGTGTCTCCCAACCAGTTTACTCCTGCCGATCCAAAAAATCCTAGTATCGCATTAAACAATCCCTTTGAAGGGTGCATAAGTGCAGTAAATGTAATACCTACTGCAACTGTACTTATAAGATTCGGGAAAAATACAATGGATCTGAGAAATGTCTTTGTCTTTATTTTGATAGTCAAAAATACGGCTATAAAAAAGGCTAAAACAAGTTTAAGCACACATGTTAGTACTGCATATATTATTGTATTTTTCAGCGATCCTACCAATGAGTCCGTTGTAAAAAACGTTTTGAAATTATCTAAACCTACAAACGAAACACTATCAAAATCCCAAACAGTTAAACTAAAATAAAACGAAATTATCATTGGTAGCAGGAAAAATATGAAAAAAATCAAAAGAGCCGGTATCATAAACCAGTTGCTATATATTTTCTTTTGGTTCATAGGAATCCTCTCTTTCTTTTAAATAATCCAGGGTGTATTAATGTTACCAATCCAGTCCTAGTTGTGTTGCCATCTTAGCACAGTCCTCATCATACTTCTTTGCTGCTTCTTCAGGCTTAGTCTGTCCTGAAACGAGCTCCTGACATATCGTCATACAGTCTGCACCCTTTACAGGTGTTAAAAATTCAAGAGCTACTTGGGTTTTACCTGCATCAAAGTATGCTTGCATATCCTCTGCTACCGCATCATATGCATTATCAGGCAATTCATAGTCTTCTACGCAATATGGTCCATCAGGCAAGATTACATTTGTATATGCATCAAGAGCTTCTTTAGAAATGTAGAATTCCATGAATTTCTTAATTGCATCCTGCTTTTCACTTTTCTTATTTCCATAAATTGAGCTTGGCATCCAAGCTGTTAGGCCACTATCTTCTTCTGTGTCTCCCGGTACTCCAAATACTCCAAGGTCATTAACCTTATCACCATAGAGCTCGTAAATATTTGAAAGTGCCTGAGTTAAAATAAACCAATGGCCTGCTTCACCATTTGCCATAATGTCACAACCATCATCATAAGTTGTCGCTAGGAAATCTTCATTGAAATAATCTGCCGTATCAGCTAATTTCTCAAAACTGTGTAAGCCTTCTTTCGAGGTAGCCCACTTAGTTGTTCCTGCTTCTAAGTTCTTAGCAAAATCAGGATCATTTTTCATAATACTAAAGTTGTCTCCCAGGAATGCAACCTGTGTTGTCCATGAATCAGCTGCCGTACCAAGTATTGCTGTTTCGCCTGCTTCTTTTAGTACTTTACAGTTATCTATGAACTCATCCCATGTTTTTGGTACTTCGAGATCATATTTCTTATACATTGTCTTGCTATAAACTACTGCTCCCGCTTGTGTTGAACTATAAGGAATTCCATAAGTAGCGTCCTTAACGGATACCGATGCTGCATATGTATCGTCCAATTGTGGTGCCCAACTCTCCCCTGAAATATCTATAAAATATTCACTTGGATTGATCGCCGCTAATAGCGCTCCTGAGTTATACAGGCACAAATCCGTCATATCTCCTGATGCCAGTCTCGTCTTAACGATGTTATCACCATCATTACCACCCGGTCTTGTTTCAATATCTATTTTGATTCCAATTTTTTCTTCGGCCAGATCGCATACTGCTTGAAAACCCGCTAATGTTAAGTCAGTATCAATCAAAAGTGTAAGCGTCTCTGTTTTTGACCCATCCTTGTCACTGGCTGAATCAACTCCATCATCACTTTTCTTTCCACCACAACCCGCTAATAGTCCGAGTGTCATTATTGCCGTTAAACCTAGTGCTACAATCTTCTTCATTTTCATAAAGTACTTCCTCCTTCATTATTTATTGTTAGCTTTTACTAGTTATTACACTAACATTTTGCTATCAAAAGATGCTTTGATAAACTTTTCGTTAGTTTAACATATAACTGAAATTGTTATAGTACCCAAAAAATACCCCACATGGATTTTTTCCATTGTGGAGTATTAAGTCATTATAAATTTACAGCTATTTATGGTATTCATGAAAGAAGTCCGTCAAACCGTCAAGTGTCTTCATAAGCACCGGTATTTCCTCATCAGAGAGCTTTTCTAATATGGCATGTGTCATCTGTGTATGGTATTCCTCATGATGTCTATATGCTTTAACACCTTTATTCGTAAGTTTGACATATACTACCCTTCTGTCTTCTTCACTTCTGCTTCTTACTACATATTTTTTATTAACAAGGTTGTTCATAGCTGTTGTGAGAGAGCCAACTGTAATGTTTAGCTTTTTTGCTATTGGCGACATACTGTTTTCTTCTTCAAGCCCTATAGCTTCAATAACATGCATATCATTATTTGACAGGTCTTTAAATTCAGGCGTAATTATTGCCTTTTCTTCCAATTCCCATATCTCGTTTATTAATTTAACCAAAACTTGATTAATGGTTGTAAATGCATCTCTCATAACGTTCTACTTTCCTATCTTAAAATAAACTTTTAATTACTTCTTCAACGGTTTCTATTTTATTCTGCTTATATACATTTTCACCACAGAATAAAAGTCCTTCATCAATATTTCCTTTTGCTGCCGCCACAAGTGTATCTGTTATACAGTATGGAATATCATTCGGCTTGCATCTTGCAAGACAAGCATGGCATGGGCTGTGTGGTATAGTCTCTCCATTTTCAACTCTACGTAGAAACTCATTCCTAATAGCACGCCCGGGCATCCCGACAGGACTCTTTGTAATCACTACATCTTCTTTCCCGGCTTTTATATATGCCTCTTTATATTTATGACTTGCATCACATTCTTTAGTAGTAATAAATCTTGTTGCAACCTGAATTGCATCTACTCCCAGAGAGAATGCCTTATCTGCATCCTCCTTTGACTCGATTCCTCCACCTAATGCTGTAGGGATTTTCTTTCCGTACTTATCTTCATATACTTTCTTTGCTTCTATAATACCACAAACTTCCGTATCATAATTCATATTTTCGATGTTGTGCAGTTCTTCTTTAGAAAAGCCTAAGTGTCCGCCGGCCCTTGGCCCTTCAATTACTAATAAATCAGGTATTCTATTGTACTTTCTATCCCAATACTTGAGAATAACATTTGCTGATTTTATAGTTGATACTATCGGTGCTAATTTAGTCTTAGCACTTCCCACTATTTTAGGAAGTTCAGTCGGAAGTCCTGCACCGGAAACAATAATATCGGCACCTGCAGATACTGCGCTTCGTACATGCTGCGCATAATCTTTTAGCGCCACCATTATGTTAAATCCGATTACTCCATTAGGCGCGATTTCTCTTGCTTTAGAAAATTCATGACTTATAGCCCTTATATTAGCTTCTTGTACATTGTTATCGAAATCCTGTTCTCTAAAACCTATTTGTGCACTCGAAATAATACCTACACCACCTGCTTTAGCTACCGTTCCTGCAAGTCCGCCCAGACTTACACCAACGCCCATTCCACCCTGGATAATCGGAACTTTAACTTCTAAATCACCTAGTCTTAGCGGGTTTAATTTCATGAATATACACCTCGTTATATTTCTTTCTAGTATTTTCGAAACCTATTGTATCTATGGTCACTTAATTCTTCCGGACTCATTAACATATACTTATTCAAAAATAGTGTTATCGAACTTATCAGTCGTTTTGTTACCGTATCAAAATTTTGCATATTCAAGTGTCCCGGTTCTTCAATTATCTTATCTATTATTTCCAGTTCGAATAGGTCTTTAGCTGTCAGTTTCATGACCGCGGCTGCCTCTTTAGCTTTCGTGCTTTCTTTCCATAATATACTTGCAAAACCTTCCGGTGAAAGAATTGAATATATCGAATTTTCAAGCATCCAAACTTCGTTAGATGTCGCGAATGCAAGTGCACCACCACTACCTCCTTCACCTATCACTATAGATAATATCGGTACTTTAATGGCAGACATTTCAAAAAGATTCCTGGCGATTGCCTCTCCTTGTCCTCTTTCTTCCGCTTCAAGTCCACAAAATGCTCCCGGAGTATCTACCAAACATAAAATAGGGCGATTGAACTTTTCCGCTTGTTTCATTAGACGAAGTGATTTTCTATAGCCATCCGGTGATGGCATTGCAAAATTTCTTTTTATATTTTCTTTAGTATCGTGACCTTTTGCTTGCGCTATTACAGTAACCGGTATCCCATTAAATGATGCAATACCACCAATTATAGCCTTGTCATCAGAAAAATATCTATCTCCATGAAGTTCAATAAAGTTATCAAATATTCCATTAATATAATCCTCACCAACCGGTCTGTCTTTCATTCTGGAGATTAATACTCTGTCCCAAGCTCCTGCGACTGTGTTGAAACTACCGGGCAATTCATTTTGTGTCGTCGGTAGTTCTTTTAATGTATGCTCTGAATGAAACGCTAATATTTGAGATAGAACTTCTTTTTGATGCTTTCTTTCTACAATAGAATCTATAAATCCATGTTCCAGCAAAAACTCTGCACGCTGAAATCCTTCCGGAAGTTTCTGTCCTATAGTCTGCTCTATTACTCTTGGACCTGCAAATCCAATTAGGGCTTTCGGTTCAGCTAATATAATATCTCCTAACATAGCAAAACTCGCTGTTACTCCACCCGTAGTCGGATCAGTAAGAACGCTTATATAAAGTTGACCTGCATCTGAATGTCTCTTAAGCGCTGCAGAAGTTTTCGTCATCTGCATAAGTGAAACTATACCTTCCTGCATTCTGGCACCGCCCGAGCATGCAAATATAATGATCGGTAGTTTCTCTTTAGTAGCTCGTTCTATTGCTCGTGTAATTTTTTCACCCACTACCGAACCCATACTTGCCATGAAGAATCGTCCATCTAATACTCCAATTACTGAGTTGTTTCCATTGATTGTTATTTTCCCGGTGACTATTGCTTCGTTTAAATTTGTTTTTTCCCGGACAAGTTTAATTTTATCCTCATATCCTCTGTAATCTAGGGGATTTTCGGTATCCATTTGTGCATCCCATTCTTCAAATGAGTCTGCATCTGAAATCATCTCTATTCTTCTATATGCATGCATACGAAAATAAGCACTACAGTGAGGACATATATAATTATCTTTTTTTACATCCTCTACTAATAATGCCTCACCACATTTATTGCATTTTCTTAACAATCCGGCCGGCACTTCCGGGCTGCGAGACGAAGTTTTTTTTCCACTAGTGTGACTACTGGTTTTTTTAAACATATTTGTTAATCGCATAGGATTTCACCCTTGTGTTTCTCTATAAATTCAATATCTATTTTTCCTTCTTGAAAATCTCGATTTTTCAAAATTTCATATTGATAATCAACATTTGTATCAATTCCTTCAATTATTACCTCTCCAAGTGCAGTTTGCATCTTCCTTATCGCTTCTTTTCTATTCTTAGCATGTACAATAAGCTTAGCAACCATAGAATCATAATATGGTGGTATCGTATATCCACTATATATAGCTGAGTCTATCCTTATTCCTTTTCCACCCGGCATATACATATCTTTGATTGTTCCGGGAGACGGAACAAAGCCTTTAGACGGATTTTCTGCATTTATTCTACATTCGATTGCATGGCCAATTAGTGATATATCTTCTTGCTTATATGAAAGTTCCTTACCTGCTGCAATACGTATCTGTTCTTTTACAAGATCAACTCCGGTAACCCATTCAGTTACAGGGTGTTCCACTTGTATACGTGTATTCATCTCCATAAAATAGAACTTCTGTGTCGGTTCAAGAAGAAACTCAATGGTTCCGGCATTCTCATAGTTTGATGCTTTAGCTGCACGTACTGCTGCCTCTCCCATTTCTTTTCTAAGTTCATCACTTAGAGCAATACTCGGAGACTCTTCTATCATCTTCTGATGGTTTCGCTGGACAGAGCAATCACGCTCACCCAAGTGAATAACATTACCAAATTTATCTGCTAATATCTGAAACTCTATATGTTTAGGACTTTCTATAAAATGTTCAATATACATAGTATTATCGCCAAAGGCATTTTTACTTTCACTTTGTGCTGTTTTAAATGCCTTTTCAAACTCATCAGGATTGTCTGCCTTACGCATACCCTTACCACCGCCACCAAGTGCGGCCTTTATCATTACCGGATAAGTGATTTCTTTAGCGAGCTTGTATCCTGTCTCCCAGTCAAAAACCGCTTCTTTGGTCCCCGGTATTACAGGAACATTAGCCTTCATCATAGTCTTTCTGGCTTCTTGTTTATTACCAAGTTTTTCGATAACAGAAGCATTCGGTCCGATAAATATTACATTGCACTTTTCACAAAGTGCGGCAAACTTAGCATTCTCAGACAGAAAACCGAAGCCCGGATGAATAGCATCCGCACCTGATACTATTGTAGCACTAAGTATTTTATCCATACACAGATAGCTCTTAGCAGATGCGGCCGGACCTATACATATAGCTTCATCTGCAAGTTGAGTATGTAATGCTTCTCTATCTGCTTCCGAGTATATAGCTACAGTTTCTATGCCCATTTCTCTACATGCTCTTATTATTCTAACGGCTATCTCGCCTCTATTTGCAATAAGTACTTTTTTTATCATAATTTTCTTGCCTCTAATTTAACTACCCTATCATAAATGTTAGTTCTGCCGACACTACTGTTTTCCCATCCACACTTGCAACTGCTTCGCCTATTCCCATAGGACCTTTTTTCTTGATAAGTTTTGTTTCTAATCTAACCTTATCACCCGGTACTATTTTGCCTTTAAATTTACATTTGTTAACAGCAGCCAGATACCCTACTCTACCCTTATTAGCTTCTTCTGATAAAATTGCGATAGCGCCTGTCTGTGCTAACGCTTCTATAGTTAAAACACCCGGCATCACCGGCTCCTGCGGAAAATGTCCTGCAAAAAAATCTTCTCTATAGCTTACACACTTATATCCCACTGCATATTCTCCCGGAACATAGTCTTCAATATAATCAAGCAAGACAAAAGGGTGTCTGTGTGGGATTATCTTTTCAATTTCCTTAATATTTAAGCGATTCATCATGCTCCCCCTTATTTTAATCTAAATAATGGTTGACCGTATTCTACCATTTCTCCGTTTGAAACCAGAACCTCTTCAATTACTCCATCGAAATCACTTTCGATTTCATTCATAAGCTTCATAGCCTCTACAATGGCAAGAGTTTGACCTGTTATAACACTGTCTCCTGCTTTAACAAATGCCGGCTCTCCTTCTCCCGGTGCTATATAAAAGGTTCCAACAAGTGGCGAATTAATAACTTTTCCGTCAAATTCCGCTACCTCACTTTTAATTTGTGATTCCGGTATATGTACTTGAATATCTGCTGTTGAAGGAGCTAAGCTCGTTTGTATGTTTGCCTGCTGTTTCTTAGAAAGTGTAATCTTTACTTCATTTTCTTCGTATGTAAAATCTGTAAGTGTCGAATCTGAAACGGCACTTATAAGTTCTATAAGATTTTCAAATTTCATAACTCAGGTACTCCTATCCTACGTACTTTTTTAGTAATAATGTTGCATTATGACCACCAAATCCTAAGGAATTTGTTAGAACATAGTTTACATCTTTTTTAATTGGTGCTCCGATTGTGTAATTTAAATCAAGTTCTTCTTCCGAGGTTTCACTGCCCATAGTCTGATGAATAAATCCATCCTCTATAGACTTAACACATACTATAAATTCAACTCCGCCGGCCGCACCTAACAAATGACCTATCATTGATTTTGTAGAATTGATAGCCACATTTTTCGCTTCTTCTTTAAGTGCTAATTTGATTGCTCTGGTTTCAAATAAGTCGTTGACCGGTGTACTCGTTCCATGTGCATTGATATAGTCTATCTGTGCAGGTGTTACATCACCTTCATTCATTGCAATTTCCATTGCTTTTGCTGCACCTGAGCCGTCTTCTGCCGGTGATGTTATATGAAAAGCATCTCCGGTAGAACCATATCCTGCAAGTTCTGCATAGATTTTCGCTCCTCTCGCTTTAGCATGCTCCAGCTCTTCAAGAACTACAATGCCTGACCCTTCACCTATTACAAACCCATCTCTATCTTTGTCGAATGGTCTTGACGCTTTTGTCGGGTCATTATTTGTTGAAAGAGCAGTAAGGGCGGTAAATCCTGCAATACCGGTTTCACATATAGAACTTTCGGTTCCTCCGGCAACAGCAAAATCTGCATCTGCGTATTGTATTGCTCTGAATGCATCTCCGATACAATTAGTTCCTGATGCACAGGCTGTAACAACATTAGTACATTTGCCTTTAAATCCAAGTTGAATTGACACATTTCCTGCTGCCATATTAGAAATCATTACCGGTACCATTAGAGGATTTACTCTTGATGGTCCTTTTTCTTTGATTTTTGTATAATCTTTTTCTATTTCCTGTAAACTACCGATACCCGAACCAACAATTACCGCACCTCTATACGGGTCCTCTTCTTCGATATTTAGTCCGGAATCACGTACTGCTTCAAGCGCTGCTGCCACTGCATACTGCGAAAACAAATCCATTCTCTTGGCTGATTTGAAATCCATATACTCTTTAGCTACAAAGTCCTTGACCTCAGCCGCTATCTTAACCTTATATTCAGTAGTGTCAAAATGTGTAATATTATCAATACCAACTTTACCTTCTTTAATACCATTCCAAAACTCTTCAACATTGTTTCCAAGTGGTGTTATTGCGCCTAGTCCTGTTACAACTACTCTTCTCTTCATTTTGCCTCCTACATTACCATGCCACCGTCTACATTTATTACTTGTCCCGTAATATAATTTGCTTTATCAGACGCTAGGAAAGAAACACAATTTGCCACATCCTTAGCTTCTCCAAATGTTCCTAGAGGTATCTGATTTTTACTTGTCTCTTTAACTTGATCCGGTAGTTCTTCAGTCATATCTGTTGAAATAAATCCGGGTGCTACAGCATTAACCTGTATACCTCTTGATGCTACTTCTCTAGCCGTCGATTTAGTCAAACCTATAACACCTGCTTTTGAAGATGCATAGTTAGCCTGACCCGCATTTCCTGTTATACCGACAACAGATGTGATATTGATAATTTTCCCTGATCTTTGTTTAAGCATCTGTCTCGCAGAAAACCTGATTGTATTAAAGGTTCCTTTAAGATTAATATTTAATACTTGATCAAATTCTTCCTCTGACATTTTCATCAGTAGATTGTCCTTGGTTATTCCTGCATTATTAACTAGTACATCCAAGCTGCCCATTTCCTTGATAACCCATTTGATGAACTCTTCACATGCTGCAAAGTCAGAAATATTACATTTATATACTTCTGCACTTCCACCATTTTTTACTATATCGTGCTTAACTTTAAGCGCTTTATCCTCTGAACCGTTATAATTGATAACTACTGTCATTCCATCAGCAGCAAGCTGTTTAGCAATGGCCTCTCCGATTCCACGACTTCCTCCTGTGATTACCGCAATCTTACTCATGCTCCATGTCCTCCCATTTGGATATATTTATAACTCTGACATTCCTATCTATCTTTCTTATAAATCCATTGAGTGTTTTACCCGGACCTATTTCTACAAATGTATCAACACCCATTTCTATCATGTTTCTAATACTTTGTTCCCAACGCACAGGGCTACTCACCTGATGCTCCAGTAACTCTTTAGTCTTGGATATATCACTGACTTTCTCAGCTGTTACATTTGCTACATAAGGTATATCGAGTGACTTAAATGATACTTTGTCAAATTTCTCTCTTAACTTTTTTCCTGCATTCTTTAGCATAGGTGAATGAAATGGGCCGCTAACCTTTAACATGATGCATCGTTTTGCACCGGCTTCCTTCAATGCTTGATTTGCCGTTTCTACAGCAGACGTTTCACCGGTAATAACAATTTGACCCGGGCAATTATAATTTGCAATATCTGCACCTTCAATATCCCTAAGAACATTTTCTATCTTTTCACCATCCATACCTAATATTGCCGACATAGTGCCTTCTCCATTTGGTACTGCATGTTCCATAAGTATTCCTCTTTCACGAGTCAGCATTATTGCATCATTTATAGCAAGTCCTCCGGCAGCACTTATTGCGCAGTATTCTCCCAGACTTAGCCCTGCTGTAATATCCGGCTTTACACCTGTTTTATTCATATAAACACTTGTCATCGCAAGGCATGTTGTTACAAGTGCAGCTTGCGTGTACTCAGTAATATCCAACTTATCATTATCTTCAAAACATAGTGCCTTTAAATCAAGTCCTGTAACTTCACAGGCATCTTCATATACTTTTTTTGCCAATTCACTATTGTTATAGAAATCCTGTCCCATTCCTATAACCTGTGCACCCTGTCCCGGATATACAAACGCCATTTTACTCATATAAGCCTACTCCTTTTATAAGTGCATCTGTCTCTGATACGAGCTTTTGTATTATGCTCTTGCAAGACATTTTCTCTTTAACAAGTCCGGCGATTTGACCTGCCATAACGCTTCCTTCTTTAACATCGCCATCTACTACAGCCTTTTTAAGACTGCCAAGTGTAAGGTGTTCCAGTTCTTCAAAACTTGCACCATTATTTTCCATTTCAATATATTTCTTCGTCATATCATTTCTTAAAGCTCTAACCGGATGTCCGGTACTTCTACCCGTTACTTTAGAATCAATATCTTTTGCTTTTATTACTCTTTCCTTGTAATTATCATGTATCTGACATTCATCGGCAACCAGGAAAATAGTTCCTATCTGTGCGCCGCGTGCACCTAACATAAATGCTGCCGCCAGACCTCTGCCATCGGCTATTCCACCTGCTGCTAAAACAGGAATGCTAACTGCATCTACAATTTGAGGCACCAAAACCATAGTTGTAATTTCACCTATATGGCCACCCGCCTCTGTTCCTTCAGCTATTAGAGCATCTGCTCCACATCTTTCCATTCTCTTTGCAAGAGCTACAGAAGCAACCACGGGTATAACCTTGATTCCTGCAGATTTCCATATCTTCATATACTTTTCCGGACTACCGGCACCCGTTGTTATAACCTCAACACCCTCTTCAATGGCAACTTCAGCGATTTTATCCGCTTCCGGATTAATTAACATAATATTAATTCCAAATGGTTTATCAGTTAACTTTTTGGCTTCTCGTATTTGCTCTTTAACCCAAGAGGCCGGAGCTCCGCCTGTCCCAATTAGTCCAAGGCCTCCTGCATTTGAAACCGCTGCTGCCAAATGATATTCTGCTACCCATGCCATACCGCCTTGAATAATCGGGTATTTTATTCCTAATATTTCGGTTACTTCTGTCTTCATGTGCTCTTACCTTTCTAAATTCATTTCCATAATCTACTTTGGTAAATATTATTCCTTGTGTGCATTAATATATTCTATAACATCTCCCACAGTTGCAATTTTCTCTAATTCTTCTGTTGGTATTTCTACACCAAATTCTTCTTCCATTGCCATAACAAGTTCAAACAGATCCAATGAATCTGCTCCTAGGTCTTCCTTAAAATTTGACTTTTCAGTAACTTCGCTTGCCTCAACTCCTAGGTTCTCTGCTATCATTTCTTGTAATTTTTCTAACATCGTCTTATTCTCCTTTAATTATTGATTTATGAACATCGCATACGCGTTGTTTTCACTTATTTGAAATCCCCTTATCTACCACTCAAGAATTGTGGCTCCCCATGTAAGTCCACCTCCAAAGCCCGCAATAACTATTTTGTCACTCTTTTCAAGCATTTTTTTTCTCTTCATTTCGTCCAGTAATATTGGAATACTTGCACTCGATGTATTACCATAGTCATTAACATTTCTTGGGAATTTATCCATAGATTCCTTAAGTCTTTTAGCAACTGAATCTATGATACGACCATTGGCCTGATGTAAAACGTAATACTTTATCTCGTCCTTACTTACATTGTTTTTTGACAAGACCTCATTTATTGCTTCCGGTACTTTAGAAACTGCAAATTTAAATACTTCTCTGCCGTCCATATACATTCTGTAGTCATCAGATTCGAAATTAGTAACTTTATCTTTTGTTATACCATTGCCGATAAATCTACTCTCTAGTGTAAGAGCCCCTCCCGTTCGACCATCTGAATGAGTAACCGAAGCATAATACTTCTCATCACTTGCTGAAACAACTGCTGCACCTGCACCATCACCGAAAAGTATGCACGAGCCTCTGTCATTCCAGTTGACAATATTTGAAAGTGATTCACTGCCAATAATTAAAGCATTTTTACTCATTCCACAAGATATTTGTGCTATAGCTACATTATACGCATATAAAAACCCACTGCATGCGGCTGCTAAATCAAAACAAGTAGCATTATAAGCACCTATAAATTCCTGTACCATACATGCCGTGCTCGGCATAACATCACTTGGTGATGTGGTAGCTACTATTATTAAATCTATATCCTCCGCCATTAGTTCGGCGTCTTTAATAGCCTCTTCTGATGCCGCAGCTGCCATCTGTGTGGTGCTCTCATCTTCACTTATTATATGACGTCTCTCTATGCCTGTTCTTTCTCTAATCCATTCATCCGACGTCTCAACAAACTTGGATATCTCATCGTTCTCTACTGTAAGTTTTGGAATATATGAGCCTATCCCTATTATTTTTCCTGTCATTTGCTATTCCTTTGTAATACTTTGATTTTAAATTAGTTTGACTATCAAAGTATATCATAATATGTCTCTTTGTCAATAGAATTTTACTTTTCTTCTATATCGGTTATACTATGTTCAAAGGGAGGTTAATATTATGGAACAATTAGAATATATAGATAGAACAAATACTGACAGTATAAAATGGGATAATCTGGAAGCAATGTATGGAAGTTATGACTTGATGCCACTTTGGGTTGCCGATATGGACTTTAGAGCGCCGGTGGCTGTAAGGGAGGCGCTATCCCACTATGCCTCGGAAGGATTATATGGTTATTATATGATTCCCGACTCTTATTATTCCGCTTTTATAAATTGGGAGAAATCGATTCACAAACTTGAAATCGAAAGAGAATGGATACGCTTCTCACCGGGTGTTGTGTCTGCCTTTAATTGGATAATACAATTTATGACTAAAGAATCTGATGCTATTATAATACAAACTCCGGTTTATTACCCTTTTATAAATGCTGTAAAAGATAATAACAGAAAGCTCATCACTTCTCCTCTAAAATGTGACCATGGTCAGTATACTATTGATTATGATGACTTTGAAATGAAGATTGTCAACAATAATGTCAAGTTATTTATACTATGTTCACCACATAATCCTGTAGGACGTGTATGGGATAGCGAAGAATTAACTACCATGCTTTCTATATGCAAAAAGCACGGTGTATATGTAATCTCTGATGAGATTCATCAGGACTTAGCCTTTAAAAAACATATTCCGTCACTAAGTATAAAGGGGTATGATGATATATTATTCTCACTTACAGCTCCATCAAAGACATTTAATCTTGCAGGTCTTCAAAATTCAATAATTACTATTGCCGATGATAAACTTAGAAAACATTGGGATGATTATACCTCTCGCTTACATGTCACAACCGGAAATGCCTTCGGCTATATTGCTGCCACAGCTGCATACATACATGGTTACGAATGGCTCTCTCAGATAAAGGATGCAATACTGGAGAACTATGTAACATTAAAAGAAGGCTTACAAGAAGCATTTCCCAAAATTGAAATTTCTCCGCTAGAAGGCACTTACCTTATGTGGATTAATCTTGCGCCCTACGTTAAGCCTACTGAAATAAAGGATTTTGTTCAGAAGAAATGCAAGCTGGCAGTTGACTATGGTTCATGGTTCGGTGGTGATGATTACGAGACTTATATCCGCATAAATTTAGCCACACACAATGATAACATTGTGGTGGCTCTGAAAAATCTTACTAATGCACTTTCATAATTGTCTAATTATCACTATAAAGTTTTTTCATGACAACTCTTGCCCTCTCAGATGCCGCAACACCTCCGGTGCCGGTCTCTTTGAGGGAAGTATCCATCTTCTCTCCAACCTCACGCATGGCATCAATAACCTGATCAACAGGTATTCTACTTTCTATCCCTGCAAGTGCCATATCTGCTGACGTAAGTGCATTAACCGCTCCAATTACATTTCTCTTAACACAAGGCACTTCGACTAGTCCGCCTACCGGGTCACAAACCAAACCTAGTAAGTTCTTTAGTGCCATAGCACAGGCATTTAAAATCATGTCTATGGTACCACCCTTAATAAATGTGATGGCGCCTGCTGCCATTGCTGATGCCGAACCTATTTCGGCCTGACAGCCTCCGAGTGCACCTGCTAAAAATGCTCTCTCACCTATTACATTGCCAATTCCTGCTGCAACATATAGTGCTTCTACCATTTCATCATCGGATATATTATTTTCTTCAAAATATGTAACCAACACAGCCGGCAATACTCCACATGCACCTGCTGTTGGAGCCGCAACAATTCTCTTCATACATGCATTATTACACCCCATCTTCAGTGCATTTGTCATAACTTTACTTACAAAACCACCACATAATGATTCCTCTTTTTTACTGTAGTTATCCATAAGTCCACCTTCAGTTCCTACAAGTCCACTTCTGGACATTAGATTCGGATCATATTCTTTTAGATTATCTTTCATAGACTCCCACATGCGAGTCATTTCTCTAATTGATTTTTCCTTGGATGTTCCCCTCTCATCAGCATCGGTATCTAATATTACTTCCCAAATGGACAAACCGGAATCCATACAATACTCTTTTAATTCTTCCATCGATTGAAATGACATTACCTACACCCCCTACTCATAATCTGAAACATTTAGAAATGTTACTTTCAAAATGCCATTTAGTCCACTAAGCCATTTGACCGCCTGTTCCGGTATGATTTGGTCCGTTTCAATGACCATAACGGCTTGTCCACCACGTTTATCTCTATACAACTGCAATGTTGCAATATTTATCTGTTTCTCATACAGTATTGATGCAACGGCCGAAACGTGACCGGGCGAATCTACATTGTATACAATTAACGTATTATGCTCTGCTCTGAAATTAACTTCAATTCCGTCTATCTTATTAATTTTAATACGTCCGCCACCCGTTGAACTAGCTTGAATTTTAAGTGTTTGTTTATCTTTCCCCTTTAAAACAAGCAATGCCGTATTTGGATGAGCTCCTTTTATAACTGTTTCTTCGATAGAAAAATCCATACCGGCTTTTTTCGCCAATTCAAAGCTATCCGGTATTTTAAGATCATCCGGATGCATCCCTAGTAAACCCGCTATAAGAGCCTTATCTGTTCCATGTCCTTTCCCTGTAGCAGCAAACGAGCCATGTAAATATACAGTTGCCTCATCAGGCATTCCCCCAAATAACTGTCTGGCTATATTCCCTATTTTAACTGCCCCTGCCGTGTGAGAACTTGATGGTCCTACCATTACCGGACCAATAATATCGAATATATTCCCCATATATATACCTCTCTTTTTCTAATATAACAATGGTACTTGTATCTTCATTATACGTCCGCCTTTACTAGTTTACAATTAGAATTTACTGTAGTATCATTAGTAGCGAAAGTTTTATTTGCAATGCAAGTAATAGAAAGATGGTGAATGAATGAACAAGAAGGATGTACTTGAGATTAGAAAGCAATTTACCCCCGAAAGATGCGCAATCACTGCGATTAGCGGTTGTTATGTAACGCATGAAAAAGAAAAAAAATTGGAATTTAAACGTAGCTTCTTAACACTTGAGGAAGAAGAAATGTTTAAGTACTTTGATATATTTAAAAAAAGTTTATCGGGAAACCTGGGAAAAAACTTATTTAATATGGACTATAGTTTAGCAGATGAAGATGACGCAACTCCACACCACCTGCTAATGAAGGTTCGTGATAGTAAATTAGAAGATGAAGATATTGTGTCAGAATTTTATGACAGGATTGTAGAAAGCTATGAATACCCCGAAAACTATTATATTACACTCATCCACGGAGTTTATGATGTTCCCGGTAAGTCACTTGACGGGTCGGAAATGTTTGATTCCTCAGATAATGTGTATGACCATATATTATGCTGTATATGCCCTGTTAATCTAGCCAAAGCAGGACTTAGTTATAACAGTACTGCCAATACTATTGAAAACAGGGTACGTGACTGGGTTGTAGATATGCCAATGACCGGATTTCTATTCCCTGCCTTCAATGATAGAAATGCTGATATCCACAGTATTTTATATTATTCAAAGTTAGTCGATGACTTAAAACCTGATTTTATTTCCAATGCTCTAGGCGGACCTACTCCTCTTACTGCCAAAGATCAAAAATATGCTTTTGATGCAGTAGTAAGCGATACATTGGAAGATGAGTGTGACTTCGATACTGTCAAAACAATTCATGAAAACATATTAGAAATGATGGAAGAGGTAAAAGACGAACCGGAACCTCTTACATTTTCAAAAACCGATGTTAAGAAGTTGCTCGAAAAAAGCGGCGTAGACAATACCAAATTAGATGACTTTGACTCGGAATTTAACGATACAGTTGGTGATGAAAAAGAGCTTATGGCAACAAATATTGCAAATAGCCGCACCTTTGAAATCAAAAGCCCTGATGTTGTTGTTAAAGTAAATCCTGCGAGAACTGATCTTGTTGATATTCGTGAAATAGATGGTAGGAAATGTTTAGTAATTGCTGTTGATGATAGCCTTATGGTAAACGGAATAGACATTAATAAGTAAGGAAGTGTTGTTATGTTTTATTATGTTTTCCTAACTATACCTATTATTTTATTTATCCTTTCCAGGCAGAAGACTCCTGCTTCTGTAAGCAGCGAGATGAATGCCGGGAAATTATATTTATAACAACAATTACACTTTGTTCAGTAGCTGACTTCTTTTTAAAACTTAGAGTCTGCATAAACTATGTACAAGCTATATGCAAGATGCAAGGTGCAAGAAAAAATTCAAAATATTTGCACCAAACACTTGTTCTTTTGGCCGTTTTGTGTTACTATTATAGTATACATTTCAGTGCAGAGAGCGAGGTGAACCCACTCTTGTATTTAACAGTTAAACAACAGTTGAAACATCTTTCGGTATGTGACTATAAGGTCCTGAAAGAACTCAGTCATATAGCTAAAAATCTCTATAATCAAGGACTCTATAACGTCCGTCAACATTTCTTCAGTCATAATG
>JBKEBP010000053.1:0-11484 GCA_047973235.1 Suipraeoptans sp.
TCCTTTACTGTGTTTACAATTATACGCACTGCAAACAGATCGTATATCTGATCCATGGACTTATCCTGATTAACCATCTTTTTATATATACTGAAATAGTGCTTTACTCTTCCATTTACTTCTGCCTCTATCTTCGCATCTTTCATTTGCGCAGTAACTTCAATAACTACATTCTGCACAAACTCTTCCCTCTCTGTCTTTCTTGCATTTAGTTGTTCAACTAAATCATAAAACACTTCCGGATTAGAATATTTAAGCGACAAATCATCGAGCTCTGTCTTGATTTTAGATATACCAAGCCTCTGGGCTATTGGTGCATATATGTCAAGTGTTTCTCTGGCTTTTTCTTTCTGCTTTTTAGGTGGCATAAACTCCAAAGTCCTCATATTATGAAGTCTATCTGCCAGCTTGATTATAATAACTCGAATATCCTTTGCCATCGCAAGGAACATTTTTCGTAAATTTTCTGCCTGCTCATCAAGCTTATCTGCTGAATATGATAGTCTGCCAAGCTTTGTTACACCATCAACCAGAAGTGTTACTTCTTCACCAAACATTTCTTGAAGCTGCTCCGGCATAATATCAGTATCTTCAATTACGTCATGTAGTATTCCTGCTGCTATTGTTTCCTTATCCATCTCTAAATCAGCAAGAATAATAGCCACCCAAAGAGGGTGGATAATATATGGATCTCCGGCTTTTCTTCTTTGATCCCCATGCGCTTCAAGTGCAAGCTTATATGCTTTATTTAACATAGAAACATCTGCAGATGGATGATACTTACGTACCCTGGATATAAGCATGTCATATAATTGATCCGGATCCTCATAGTCACCCGGTGATTTAACAGCGTGACCATCGACTATTTCCAGTCCTAATGCATTATCTTTTGTTAGAAACTCCGGTGCCACTTTACCATCTAATGATTCATAAGTCATTTTGTCTGACATGCTACCCCCCTCCTTTCTGCGAGCTTCAAATGATTCAAATATATTTACTTTCCATGATAAATGATAACTGATTCAACATCATATCCACTTAGCTGCTCTTTTCCTTTAAGTCCCTCTAATTCCATAAGAAATACTATTTTAACAACTTCACCACCCAGTTGTTCTACAAGTTTAATAATTGCTTTTGTTGTTCCTCCTGTTGCCATTAGGTCATCTATTATTACCACCTTTTGACCCGGCTTAATTGCATCCTTATGTACTTCAAGAACAGCTTCACCATATTCCAACTCGTACTTTACGGAAATTGTCTCTCTTGGAAGTTTTCCGGCTTTTCTAATTGGGACAAAAGGCTTATATAGATTATATGCTACCGGCACTCCAAAAATAAATCCTCTTGATTCCGGTCCAACAATCAAGTCAAAATCTACTCCCATTAGTCTTTCCTGTACCGAATCAACTGCCAGGCGAAGCCCCTTTGCATCTTGTAATACACTTGTTACATCTCTAAAAATAATACCCGGCTCGGGAAAATCCGGAATGCTAACAATATAATCCTCTAACTTTTTCATCTTGTCTCCAATCTCTATGCAAAATTTCATTAATAATTAAGTATAACATCTGTAAACCTTTTTTTCAAATACCAATGACTAAACAAGGAAGGAAGTGCACATGTGCACTTCCTTGTAATTAGTCTTCCTCAGCTACAATATAACTTTCCGAAATATATCTTCGCCTCTTCTGTGCTTTTACTATCTTTCGTTCTCTTCTCGCACCAATCAATCGTGAATACAAAAATAAGAAAGCCATTAATATCATTACAATTATTACAATAATACTGGTAGAAATAATATTCTTAGGTGATATGCTTTGACCTATTGGAACAGCAGCTTTATTCACCTGCAGCTCTTCGTTACTTTCTATTTCCGGATTTTCCGTAATCTGCGGCGATACCTCTGTTTTTAACTCTTCCGGTTCCGGAACAGCAGCAGGCGTTTCTTCTTGAATAGGGGTTCTATAAAACCTAATCTTTCTATCTCCCTCATCTTCTACATTTACGGCTGCAATGAATACCCCCGGTTCTAATTCACAGATGGACTCCGGTTCACTCCACTTTACATTATCATACTCGAAATTGAGTGGATATGAACCCGTTTGAGCTCTCCCTGATACCGAGTAGGTATATATATATTCACCAATTCCCATACCTAAGGTAAGTGGAAACGTAATAATCGTGTCATCTTTAAAATATATATCCTGAAAATCTCCTCCAACCAAAGTCTCTGCATATTGTCCAAGATCTTCTATTACATTAAACTGTGAATCAAGTAACTTAAAAGAAAATCCACCTTCAATGTTAGTCAATATCGCATACCTATCGGTCGAATCATCATATCCTATACCAAGGATATTATAATCATCTGTTATTTTAACAGTTCTGACATATTCCAATGTATTGCCATCTAAAATGTAAATCGACCCTCTATTATCAGGTTCTACATTCGTATATAGGCTAATCGCTATTTCATTAGTATTTGGATTGTAAGCCATCCCATTGCAATGCTCATAGTGCATAGATTCTATTCTTTTTGCTAGAGAATACTTTTCTACACTATTGCCATCCCTATCTTTATCATTCTTATAATACGCCTTTAGAATGTCCGGTGTATCCGTTGAATCATCAATATTTTCAATTGTAACGATAAACTCATCCGTAACACAAATTGATTGTACTATTCCACCCTCAAGACTATTTTCAAATGCCAACTCCCATTTAGCATTATCAAATACGTCGTCTAGTGTCTCAGCATTGGCAGTTAATGGTTGCAACATACTGACAACAACTGACAGGCACAGTAGCTTCATCACTATTCTTTTCATCAGTTTCTCCCCTAAGTCCTTATTAATCTAGTTTCCCATCTTGTAAATATTCTCTCCTACCTTCTTACATTGGTAAGGTGCACCAATCAACTTACTTAAATCTGTATTGGTGTATATATATTTTATATTTAACTTTTCAATATCACTTACGTTAAGCGTTAGCACCACCACATCCGGTGTTTCCCCTAATGCTATATTTGTTGCTTGTGAATTAGTAATAGTTATCTTAATATGCGCATACCTATTATATATTTTTTCGTAATCTCCGTTTATATCAATCTTCTCCCAAAAATCGAAATTAGGATATACATTTATCGTATTAAATGTTGATGCGCCATTCATCATGGGTACATTGTTCATTGTAACAAGTGGCATATCCACTGCAATCCATTTGGCATCTTTATCATTTTCTATGACTTTTCTGATTTCATTAAATTGCGGAATGTTTACTACATCGTCAACGCCTTTTCTAATAGGATTGACTAATGATCCTGCTAAAATACTAATTAAAACAGCCCCTATAACAAATATTCTCCTCGCAATCGGAAGTTTGTTACATAATATTCCAAAAAACATGGCTGCCATTACAATTAGTGTAAGTAAAAGCATCGTTGGAGTGTAGTATTCCTTATCGTACAAGTACGACACATATACAACTATTGTACTTAGAATTGCAGAAAATAACAAGCCTAATTTTATACTTATTTTTTTCTCCATAATGTTCATTGCTCTAATCAGCAAAATAATATTACATAGCCCTAGTGCAATTATAGCCCTGTCTGTCTGCGATTTACTCAAAAATGTTATCTTAGCAATTATATCCGGCAATCCACAAAAGCAATATATAAATAGTAATAACTGTGTCACCATAAGTGGTATCATAAGTTTATCTTTTTTCTTTTCTTTGAAGACAACATAATATGGCAACAATATAGACAGCGGAGAAAAATCAATAAATCTTGCAGATTCACATTGATTTACATAGTTTCCCTCATTAGTCATACTAATCCAGATGCTTGAGGGATAATTAAACAGTGCATTTAGAGTTCCACCACCTGTATCATTTCTCTTCCCCGGATATGCAGTATTTGCAAGAGCTTCTATAGTTTCTTTGGACATATTTAAAATATATAATGATAGGCTTACAAGTAATATGACCGCCCCTAAAACCATAATCCAGTCAATGACTTTCATTTGACACTCTTTTACTCTTTCTAAAAATACCCATATAATTAAAGCTAATAAAATAAATATAAGTGGAATCTGCCATGCAGGGTATACGGTAAATATATAACCGCCTGCACATATTACAATAACAAGCAAATAAATTAGTCTTTTAAATATATTAGACTCTCCCATATATGCATATAACATTATAATTGAAAGCTGCATAAATATCAGCATATCAACAAATCCGTTAGTTGCAAACCACCACTGCACCACAGGCGCTAATCCTATTAAACATGCATATGCTAATGACAGTCCTTTTTTCTTTTTAGTTATCAGCATGGCGAACTCAAAGCTCACAAGCAGCAATGCAATCATCCTTCCACACCAATAAAATGAAAGTCCCTTAGCAAGAGGAAGGAATAGGTACCCTAACTGAAAAGGTCGAAATATCATTGCAATATTCTTCACCGGCTGACCATACAATAAGAATACATCGGTATTCCCACCTCTAACCAAATCAGAGTAATAAGAAAAATCACCTTCTGTATGATACTGTGAAAACAACATAGCCGTAGATGTTCCATATTCGTCAGAGCGTATATTCCGTGATACACCTAGAAGAACTCCACTGTCGGTTTCTCCATATATTGTATTGTATACTCCAATGGACGAACCATTTATTTCAAACAATATACATATTATAAATATGACTACTGCAATTACAAAACGATATTTATATACTATTGTTGTAATCTTATTTCCATACTTCCAAAATGAAAACGTAAATAATAACATAACTATTAAAATCAGATAAAATCGAAAATCTTTTACTGTTTTTAAAAGAACCTCTTTTATCATATGAAGACCAAACACATGATGATTAATCTCACTTCCCACACCAACAAACGTGGGATAACTTGCTAATATAAGAGCACAGAGCAATGCAAACAGTATTAGTAATATGCTATTTGTTGTTTTGTTTTTATTCAATGTTACTCTCCTATATAATCCTGTAATTTGTTATCACAACTTGTAAATTTCTATAACCTTTATACTCATTTATAGTTGGGTAAAATAAAATATCTATCATCTTATTCTCCACCTTATTCTTCATATCCTCGGCTTCATTAAAAACGACACCATCAATATACACACTCTGCTCATCTGTGACCCTACACTTAAGTACCTTTCGTTCGCTTCCAAAAATACGTATAGCTTCCAGCCTCACTCTTCGCTTTGCAAACACAGGTTTTGTATTTCCGACTCCGAAAGGTTCTAGTATACTGAGATCCTCTATCATCTTTTCGTTTATTGCAGTAAATGGAATTTCCATATCTATTTTGATTTTTCGATTAAAATCTTCTTTACTCAGCCCACTTTGCTCATTAACGCATTCCTCAAACACTTCCAGGTTTTCTTTTTTTATAGAAAGTCCTGCTGCTAGCTTGTGTCCGCCAAATTTTAGCAATATATCCTTACATCGGCACAGTCCTTCATACATATTATATGTATCTATTGAGCGCCCTGAACCCTTAAGAGAATCTTTTGAGTCAGTTATTACAAACGTCGGCTTATAGTATTGTTCTCGTATCCTACCGGCAACAATTCCTGCTAAGCTCTCATGCCAATCCGGTAAATATATTACTATTACATTTCTATGCTTAAGATTTTTCTCTTCATAGTAAGTTACTGCATCCCTAACCGCCTGCTCCGTCATCTCCTTACGACTATCATTTAACGCCTTTAAATCCGACGCATGTGTAGAAGCTTCTTGTCTTGAAGTACATTGTAGAAGCGAAAGGGCTCTTTTAGCAGTATCTAGTCTTCCACTGGCATTTAGACACGGTCCTATTACAAAGCCAATATGATAGACACTTATGTTTTCTTTATCAATTCCCACGACATCGATTAATGCATTTAATCCTAAATTCCCGGTTTTTCTTAGCCGATATAACCCTTCTTTTACAAAAATACGATTCTCATCTTTCAGCTCCATTACATCGCCAATAGTTGCAATTGCAACTATTTCCAGCAGGTAATCCAGTTCTGAAATGTCCATACCTCTTATTTCAAACAACGCTTCAATAAGTTTATATGCAACACCTGCACCACAAAGACCCTTAAATGGATACATGCAATCCGACTGCTTAGGATTCACTATTGCATCAGCACTAGGCAAAATATACCTTTTAACTGCATTATCCTCTTCATATGGTACTTCATGATGATCCGTAATTATTACAGTTATTCCCAACCTTTTAGCATATTCTATTGCATCATATGCTGCGATTCCATTATCACATGTAATTATCGTATCGATGTCTTCCTTATAAGCTCGCTCAATAAGCTCCTGGTTGATACCGTATCCGTCATGTATTCTATCCGGAATATCACTATCAGCATGTGCACCTAGTTCCTTAAGACCACTTAACAATATATATGACGCACAAATTCCGTCTATATCATAATCTCCAATTACACGGATTTTCTTCTCATTATCTATCTTTTCACTAATTATAGTACAAGCATTATTCATATCCTTCATTAACATACCATCGTACAAATCACTAAGACTGCCATGAAGATATCTTTCTATATTATCATCACCTAGAATATCTCTATTTCTTATAAGTGCTGCTACTCTGGGTGATATCTCAAATTTCTGCGCAATTGCATTGAAATCTGCACCTTTACGTACTAATTTCCACTCTTCCATGCCTCTTCCTCTACCTGCACTTTTATAAAGAGGTATTCCCAACCGGAAATACCTCCTTATCATCTAATTACCAGTTTATTTTTTAGGTTTCTTAATTTTTGTCTTAACCGTATACCATAGTGAAGCAGTTACGCAAACTGAAGAATATGCTCCCCATGCTATACCGATAATTAATGGTGCAGCAAACTCTTTAATCGAGCTAACCCCTAGTATGTATAGAACTACTACCATAATAACTGTCGTAAGGTTTGTATATATACTTCTGGTCAAAGTCTGGTTTACACTATAGTTAACAATTTCTTTATAATCTGTGTTTTTATCCTTAAGTTTTATCTGTTCTCTAATTCTGTCAAAAATAACAATAGTAGAGTTTATCGAATATCCTACAATTGTAAGAATACATGCTATAAATGTGTTTCCAACGCTAAGTCTGCTTATTCCGTAGAATATTACAACTATAGCAACATCATGTAGTAAGGAAACAATAGCAGTAGCTGCAAATTTGAGTTCTTTAAACCTAATCCAAATATAGAGCAACATACATATAGAAGCAATAATAAGTGCTACAACCGCATCAGTTCTCATCTCACTACTTACACTTGAGCTGATATTCTCAGCAGTAATATTATCAGGATCCGCTCCAAAATCAGCTATAAGTCTCTGATTTAACTCTTCTCTTTGATCGAGTTCAAGCGTGACAGTCTTGATTATTACATTATTTGTATCTGCAACTCTTTGTATTTGTACATTTTTATCGCCTGTGATTTCCTCTACTATTGGGACAATCTCTTGGTCAATTTCTTCTATGCTGTATTCTCTATCAAGTTCTACTGTTGTAGAGGTACCACCTTCAAATTCAAGTCCATATGCAAAAGCACCATTTCCTCTTGCAGAATTAACTCCCATAAATGCAGCACCTGCTACCATCACTACAATTGAAATGGTAAAAAAGACTTTTCTTTTACTTACGAAATCTATACCTTTTCTATCTGCGAGTGGTCTGTAATACATCTTGTCATTTCTAAGACCTATTGCATAGAAAGAATATACAATTAATCTGGTTATAATCAATGCAGTAAACAGTGATACAATAATACTAATTACAAGAGTCTGGGCAAATCCCTTAACTGTACCTGATCCCTTAAGCCACAATACTGCAGCCGCGATAAGAGTTGTAATCTGTCCGTCAAGTATAGCTGAAAGGGCCTTACTAAATCCAAGTTTAAGTGACGCCTTCGCCCCTATACCCTTGCTCATTTCCTCTTTCACTCTCGCGAAAATAATTACATTCGCATCAACTGCCATACCTATACCGAGAATAATACCCGCTATACCCGGTAGTGTAAGTGTAACATCAAATGCATTAATTATTACAAGCACTAGTGTAATATAAATCATAAGTGCAATACCTGATGCAACACCTGGTAGCTTATAAACAAATATCATAAATAGTATTACTATTATTAAACCAATTAAACCGGCTAATACACTTGTATTTATTGCATCTTCACCCAATTGTGCACCGACAACATTCGATCTTATTTCTTCAAGTTGAAGCTGTAGTCCGCCAATACGTATTGTTGATGCGAGATTCTCTGCTTCATCATGTGTAAAGCTACCTGTGATATAAGCCTCTCCGCCTGTGATGGCTTCATTGACTCTAGGGCTGCTGATAGTCTCACCATCATAGATTATATTGATTACGTTACCTACATTTTCGCTTGTAGCCGTCGCAAACTTCTGCGCACCTTCTGAAGTCAAAGACAGTTTAACGGAGTACTCTTGATTATTTAAATCATCTGTCCCTGATTGTGTCGTAGCTGTAGATACATCCGAACCACTTAAAACTTCTGTTCCATCAGAAGTAGTAAAAGAAAGCGCTCCCGGCTTACCTAGTTCTTCTAATATTGCATTTGCATCTGTAACACCGGGAATTTCGATGTTAATTCTGTCATCACCTTCCTGATACACACTTGCTTCTGTACTATAGTTCTCAACACGCTTTTGGAGTTTATATATAGTATCACTCATTTGACTATCTGTTGGATTTTCATCCTTCACCTGATAAGTAATACTTACTCCTCCAGCAAGGTCAAGACCCAGCTTTATGTTTTTCATCGCACCGCTTCCGGTACTCCCCCATCCAATTACTGCTGTTACGGCTAATACTACCAATAAAACTAATGTTAGTAATAAACCGCCTACACCCTTCTTTTTGTTCATCTTACATACCTTCCTAAATGTTATTTTGATTGAGCCGCCTTTATCATAATAGCACACTCTATCCTTTTTCTTTGCATTTCGCATCCTATTTCATAGGTTTCATTGAGGTCTCCATGTTGATTGTATCCGTTTGCCATGCAACCACCACTGCAATAAAATTTAGCGAAGCACTTACTACAGCTTGGCTTAGTATAAACATTGCATTTCCGGAAATCATCCTGTAATCTACTATTATTAATGCCTATATCTACGTTACCCATCAAGAATTTTTCGTCACCAACGAATTGATGGCACGGATAAAAGTCTCCCCATGGGGTAACCGCCAGATATTCCGTTCCTGATCCGCATCCTGATATTCTTTTAGCAATACAAGGACCACCTTCTAAGTCTATCATAAAATGAAAGAAATTAAAACAATTTCCTTCTCTCTCCCGATCAATAATTGCTTTGGCTAGTTTGTCATACTCCTCTTTGATTTGCGGTAGGTCTTCTTCTCTTATAGAATAAGGCTCCGTTTCATCTCCAACTACCGGCTCAATAGACATTTGTTTAAATCCCAAATCCGCAAAGTGAAGAACATCATTTGAAAAATCCAGGTTGTTTCTGGTAAAAGTACCTCTGATATAATATTTTTCCTGATTTCTCGAATCTGCAAGCTTCTGAAACTTCGGAACAATCAAATCATAACTGCCGGTACCATTTCTGAAAGGTCGCATTTTATCATTGACGCTTTTTCTTCCGTCAAGAGAAATAACCACATTATCCATTTCTTTGTTTACAAATTCCATGACCTCATCATTTAAAAGAACACCATTTGTCGTAAGTGTAAATCTGAAATGCTTATTACACTCTTCTTCCCTGCTTCTTCCATATGCTACGAGATCCTTTACGACCTGCCAATTCATCAAGGGTTCGCCACCAAAGAAATCCACTTCAAGATTCTTTCTTATTCCCGAATTTTCAATCAAATAGTCAAGTGCCTTTCTACCCACCTCATAGCTCATCAAGGCTCTTCTTCCATGATATTCGCCTTCCTCTGCAAAACAGTACTGACAGGCTAGGTTACAATCATGTGCTATATGAAGGCACATGGCTTTGACAACGGTCTTTCTATCCATGACTTCTGTAATCATAGATTCATGAGTTTCCGGATAGTACAAAACTCCTGCTTTTTTTAATTCTATTAGTTCCATTAAGGCTTCTTTATATTCTGGCTTTTCAAAGAATTCATCATTCTCAAAGGATTTCATTTCTTCATATGAATAATCTTCCTCAACCGGCTTCTTCTCTTCCAAGTGCTCTAATGATTCGTAACATATATCATCAAGAAGATGCACAGCACCGCTGTTCACGTCTATCGCTATATTATATCCGTTGTTTTTATATTGATGTATCATTCTATGTCCTTTCTAAACGCAAGGAAACAGCGCATCTTAAACTAAGAGCGCTGTTCTTAAAAGTAAAGTGCTACTTGCTTGTCTTTTGCTCACAAGTTTGATTCCCGACTGTGCAAGACGTTTTACATGCTGACTGACAAGATGTCTGACATTCTCCACAGCCGCCCTTTTTTACAGTGTTACTCAACGTCTGAGTATTAATTGTTTTAATATGCTTCATGAGTGCATCCTCCTTAACTTCCATAAATCCATGATATTATACCACATCAAGTACGTTTTGCCTAGTCTTTTGATATGTACTTTTCTGTATCGTTTTATTTACCAACTACCCTTTTGAATGTTGAAATACTTTACCATTTGTACTATTATTAATGGAATACTAAATGAAAGGACTATTATAATGACTAAAATTGATGAAGTAAGAAAAGATATGATATCTGCTATGAAAGCCGGCGACAAGGAAACCAAGGAGTCACTATCGATGCTGCTCTCTGCTTTAAAAAACAAAGCAATAGACAAACGTGAAGACCTAACAGCTGAAGAAGAAATACAGGTTATATTGAAAGAAATAAAGCAAACCAAGGAAACCATCGAGACTACTCCTGCGGAACGAAGTGATATTATTTCGGATTGTGAAAAGAGAATTGCTGTTTTGGAAAAATATGCGCCAAAGATGATGAGTGAGGATGAGATAACAGGAGTAATCAAAGAAGTTCTAGCAGAATTAGGAATCGATTCACCTACCGGAAAAGATAAGGGTCTGATAATGAAAAACTTGATGCCAAAGGTAAAGGGCAAATCAGATGGCAAGCTTGTTAATGAACTTGTCCAAAAATTTATGCAATAAGCAAATCAATAGACTTTTTGTTAAATTAATTAAGACCTGCCAATCGGCAAGGTCTTAATTTTTATCATTCTACTCAGATGCGTCATCTGTGGTTGTATCATCTGTAGTTGTGTCATCTGGAGTTGTGTCATCTGTGGTTGTATCATCAGTAGTTGAGTCTTCTGCAGGTTCTTGGTAAATAGAAGAGTCTGTGAAAAAAAGTCTGTAAATACTAATCTTCTATGATAATTATAGAGCTGGTAAGCGAGAATTAGCTTTCCAGCTCTTATTTCATTTATACTTTAGATGAAGTGACATGTCAAT
>JBKEBP010000076.1:0-1931 GCA_047973235.1 Suipraeoptans sp.
AACTTGAATATTCAACTACCACCTTCCAAGAAGGTGGATTTTTAAACTGAATTAAAATCAGAAAATATTCCAAAAACAAGATAGTATTTCCTACCGAAGAGACGGTCATCAAGTCCATATATCTGGCTATGCAGGAAGCGACAAAAAAAACAATACTCATAAAAAACTGAGGGCTAATATTGAACCAAATTTTAATTATTGATGCCAAAGGGGGCAAGCTATAAACAAGACCCTTCAATTACGGCTTACACACTTAATGGGGACAAGTGTCGAATTCTTAACTTAACCAAAAACTGTCTCTAAGGCGGAGCAATTCACCTTTTAGTATCTGAAAATCTCAATTTGTTCTTTGAGTCCACTTGAATAAGTCGAATTTACGAAAATATAACGCCTTACAGATGTTTCTGGAAGGGGTAAAATTGAAAAAATATACTTTTTAAAGGAGACTCTTCTTTTAAATAGTATCTTTGTAAAATTCAATGATCTAAACATAAGAAACATGAGTGAAAATAAAGAGGATTTTTGGACAAAAAATAGTGTAGGATTTGCATTCATCCTCGTTATAATTGGATTTATTATTATCCTGACATTCCTATTTAGATCTCCTTTCAATGATTGGTCTTGGGTAACGGATGCAACCTTATTTGGCCAATTTGGAGATTTTATTGGAGGGTTTATTGGTACACTTTTTTCTTTAGCAGGTTTCTTTCTGATATATAAAACGTTACTTGCTCAACAACAAGCGATAAAACAACAAGAGAACAATTCTGATAATGTGAGTTTTGAAACAACTTTTTTCAATCTATTACATAATCAACAGGAAATTACTAATAATATCAAAGCATATTTTAAGTCAATCAATGGGCTAACTGATGAAAGAATACAAAAATTTGAAGGTCGAGAATTTTTTATGTATTCTGTTCATGAATTAAAAAAAATCAATGATAGTGTATTCTCATCAACATTTCCTGGAATATATGATAAAGAGGATATGGAACACTGGGAACACTGTATCGACGAATTATATAATCCTAGTAGCGCGAACTATACACATCCAGACGAAGCTGCAGAGGAAAAAGAGAATGCTATTAAAAACGCTAGAATAAAATACGCAAACAAATTTTACGGCATAACATCTAAACAATGGAATAACATCCATGATAAATCAATGGAGGAACGTATTTCGTTTGTTTATAAGATGTTTCTTAGACGATTCCATTATGTAATAGGTCATTATTTCAGAAATATATCTCATATCTTGAATTTTATTGAACAACATGAACTTTCGCAAATAGCAAAAACGAACGAAGTGAGCAAACCTGAAATAATTCGTAATAACTCTAATAAATATGCACAATTTATTCAAGCTCAACTCTCTTCATACGACCTAACTTTATTGTACTATAATGCGTTATGCATTCCAAAATCGTTGAGATTAATAACGAAAAATAATCTTCTGGAAAATCTCTCAGTCGAAGATTTAATAGATCCAAGCCATAATCTTAATGACAAATTAAAACTTAAAAGCCGTGAAGAGATTTTAGGTTTTTAATTAAAGTCAATCCCTATCTGTCAAAATAGTATGAGGTGTCAAGGAATCAGAAAAACGAATCAGATAATTCCAGTTCTTTTTCGCTGTTCTTATCGCTTTTAGAAAAATGGGGCAGTATCCAAAAAATTGTGTGAATTGGAATTTAGGAGGGTTTGTAAACCCTCCTAAATTTTCGAGAATCGACCATCAAAGGTCTAAGTGCAATCAGAAAGTACAATAAAGAGTTTTCCAAAGATATGAAACTTATCAACCGTACCCAACCGGAGTAAGGATAAAGCGCAACGGGAGTTTTTCTTACAGAAATAAGAGCACAAATACTCTTATGATATCTAGTCATGACATAACAACAGAGACTGTAAACTAAACTGTGTCAAATGAA
>JBKEBP010000061.1:0-54759 GCA_047973235.1 Suipraeoptans sp.
AAAGTTTGGAACAGAAGAAGCGAAAATATGTTTCTGCCACATCTCGGAACAAAGATGGCATGTGATTTTAAGGTGGTCGAGGATGGCATTCGGATGAGTCAATATTATCAAATGGTTCAGGAAACGGAGATGAATACTCAGGATCAGAACTATGATAGCCATGAGAGATTCTTTACATCTGCTAAGACGGAATACACGTGGGGACAGTTTAGAGAGGAAACTGAGGACCTGATTATACGTAGTTGTATGACTAAAGATACAAAAATAGAAAAACTTCTTAAAAAGTATTTTGGACCGGAGGATTATTTTCTTCTTTGGAACCGTATGATAGGTAGTGGCGCTATTGGCGGAAAAGCTTGTGGGATGCTCGTTGCGAGAAAGATTGCGGAAACGGAGATTCCCGAGTTTCATACATATAGTGAACCTCATGATTCATATTATATAGGCTCGGATATTTTCTACACTTATATAGTAAATAACGGGTGCTGGAAACTTCGATTAAAACAAAGAAGCAAGGAAGGATATTTTGAAGCGGCCGCGGAGCTAAAGGAACACCTGTTAACAGGTAAGTTTATGGATAAGACAACGGCAAAATTTAGGAATATGCTTGATTATTTTGGTCAGAATCCAATTATTGTACGCTCCTCCAGTTTCTTGGAGGATGGATTTGGCAATGCATTTGCAGGCAAATATGAATCTGTATTTTGTGTTAACCAGGGAAGTCCGGAAGAGAGACTAAAAGAATTCGAACAAGCTATAAGAATAGTATATGCAAGTACCATGGATATATCTGCATTAGAGTATCGAAGACAGCGTGGTCTCGAAGATAAAGACGAACAAATGTGTTTACTGGTTCAACGTGTATCCGGCTCACACTTTGAAAAGTATTTTATGCCTAGTGCTGCGGGAGTAGGATATAGTCATAGCGCATATAAGTGGAGACCCGATATGGATCCTGAAGCGGGTATGTTACGTATTGTCATGGGACTTGGAACCAAAGCTGTTGACAGAACGGCACATGATTATCCGAGAATATCTAATCTGGATAGTCCGGCAACTACAATGCTTACTACAATCGCAGAGAAGCATAAGTTCTCACAGAGATATATAGACGTACTCGACTTGTCAAATAATACGCTGCATGACATACCACTGCGCGAAATACTTCCATATATGTCGCAGTGGTATAAAAATCAAGTTCTTGAACGAGATTTTGAAGCAGAAAATACTATAAAAGAAATGGGAAACTATAGAGAAGTCTGGTTTGCAAGTTGTCAGAGACTTTTAGAAAATGAGAAATTTACAAAGCTGATGCAGGACATTTTGAGGACACTAAGTTCAGTATATGAGAACCCGGTTGATATAGAATATACTGTAAACTTAGGAGAAGATAACGGATTTGTAGTGAATCTTCTTCAGTGCAGACCCCTATACATAGGAAAAGAAGGTGGAAGAGTAACAATACCACAACTTACTAAGAAGAATGTTTACTTTGAGATAAAAGACTCATCTATGGGAACGTCGGGAGTAACACCTATTGATGTAATAGTGGAAGTTGATCCGGTAGGATATTATAATTATCCTTATACAAAGAAGTCAGAGGTTGCAAATGCAATAGGTCGTATTAACCAATATTATGCTAATTCTAATAAACGATTAATGCTGATGACCCCAGGGCGTGTGGGAACCTCGTCGCCGGAACTAGGTGTACCGATTGCATTTTCTGATATATCTAACTTTAATGCAATATGTGAAGTGTCAGAAGAAGGCGTGGGATATATGCCGGAGTTAAGTTATGGCAGTCATATATTCCAAGACCTTGCTGAATCGGAAATAGTGTATGGAGCAATATGGAACAATGAGAAGACTATTACCTACAATCCCAAAATGTTGGATATGAAGAAAAACCTATTCGAAACAATATGCGGAGATTTACCCGGCTTAAATAGCATAATAAAGGTATGTGAGGTAAGTGACTTGCAGTATTGGTTAGATGCACAGGACAATCATGCATTATGCGGACAAATTTAAACATAATTTATATCAAATAGGAATATTAGGAGGTGTGCATGGAGTTTTTAGTATCAGGAATTACATCTATTACATGGCAGCAGATAGTAATGTATTTGGTAGGGGGAGCACTGATATATCTGGCAATAAAGAAAGACTTTGAGCCATCACTTTTATTGCCAATGGGATTTGGCGCAATACTGGTGAACCTGCCACTATCAGGAGTAATAAACCAGTCTATAGAAACGGTTGGAGGAGCTAGTAGCAGCATTCATGGGATTATACAATGGCTTTACGAAGTAGGAATTGAAGCATCAGAGGCTTTGCCAATTATTTTGTTTATCGGAATAGGAGCAATGATTGACTTTGGTCCACTTCTATCTCAGCCAATATTGTTTTTATTTGGGGCAGCAGCGCAATTTGGAATATTTGTGGCACTGGCAGTTGCAACGCTCATGGGGTTTGATATTCTTGATGCGGCTGCAATTGGTATAATAGGAGCTGCAGACGGTCCTACTGCAATTTTGGTATCACAAGTATTAGAGTCCGATTATGTTGGGGCGATTGCTGTTGCAGCGTATTCTTATATGGCATTAGTACCTATAGTTCAGCCATTTGCGATAAAGCTTGTTACAACTAAAAAGGAAAGACTTATCAGAATGGAGTACAATCCAAGAACGATATCGAAAAGGACGAGGATATTATTCCCAATAGTAGTTACTATAATTGCGGGACTTGTTGCACCTATGTCGGTATCTTTGGTAGGATTTTTAATGTTTGGGAATCTCATTAGAGAATGTGGTGTATTAGAGACACTTTCGGACACGGCTCAAAATGGATTAGCTAATTTAATTACACTTCTTCTTGGAATTACAATTTCCTTTAGTATGAATGCGGAAGCATTTGTCAAACCTGAAACTTTAATGATTATGGCGATTGGTCTTGTTGCTTTTGTATTTGATACTATAGGTGGCGTAATGTTTGCTAAACTTATCAATCTTTTCAGAAAGAAAAAAATCAATCCGATGATAGGAGGGGCAGGGATATCTGCATTTCCAATGTCGGCCAGGGTGATACAGAAAATGGCACTTAAAGAAGATCCTGAGAATATTATACTTATGCATGCAGTAGGTACCAATGTATCCGGTCAAATTGCGTCAGTTGTAGCAGGTGGAATGATTCTTGGATTAATAGGCAGTATGCCATTATAATACTCCAAAGGACATATTCGGAAAAGGAGACACATATTATGAATGATAATTTTATGATTGCTTTAGAGATGATGTGGAAGGGAATGCTTGGCATCTTCGTAGTTATTGGAATTATAACTCTGATAGTATTACTGCTTACCAAGTTGGATGCGTATGATAAGAAAAAAGAAGATGACAAAAGTCGGCTAGACTAGAAACGGGCATTGGGATAACGTTCCTGCATTTTGCTGTCGGGATATTTGTAATCTATATAGCTCTCTATGCCGGTTTCAGGTGCAATACTTGATGAACGCTCAGTATATCTTTTCAAAGCAAGACCGGAAACTGTAATATTAGCAACTATAAATAAAAGGAGCAGCCATGTAACGGTTGTTCCTATTTTTTTTGGAAACAGCTCTATTAGGGAAGAGAGCTTAGGGAAAAAAAGATTAAACCAGATTACTGCAGCAATGCCCCAGAAGAAACAATATAGTAAATTTATTCTGCCGCCAAGGTTGAACTGGTATTTACTGTAATCCCAAAATACTGTTCCGAATACGTACTCAGTGAAAATGCTGCAGCAATACTCATAAAAGCCACCAAGTAAGGTGCCTAAAATAAATAATGTGGAGCTGCTACATTCTTTATACCTATATAGTAATGCAGTAAACAGTCCGATGCCAAGCCCCCAGACAATGCTGAATTGACCCCAGACGAGTGAACTGCGGCTCATCCAGATTCCGGATGTGATTCGACAAAAAATTATCTCGACAATAGCACCAAGAAAAGAGCCAATTAAAAAAAGCCAAAATAGTTTATAGAATCCACAACCTTTAGCAAAGGGAATATCGGGACTCTTTCGTTCTTCTCTTTTTATGGTCCGAGCAACTTCATTTCGATACGCCTTCTCAACTCTTCTTGTTACATAGGAAGCAAGGAAGTTTCCAAGGTGAGTCGTGAAATTCAGTAGATGACTATTCCAGTTAAGCAGCCGCTGAGTATGTGAGCTGTGTTTAGCGTACTTTAGAGTTAGGATTGTCCCTAATAAGTCTATTAGGATGAGTGTAATTAGTACGGTAATAAGAATTTGAGACAGTATGGACGGGACCAGATTATACAATAGAATTAAAAAACGATTAAGATATTTTATACAAAGAACTAAAATAAGACCCCAAAAAATTGAGACCTGCAGACAAATATATCCATCTATATTAAATTTGAATTTGCTATAATCCCACCATTTACTTCCGGTAAAGGATTCAAGAAGACGTCCGGCAATCCATTCATGCAAAGTGGCAATGATTAAACTGCCAAGGAAAAGAAAGAATAGATTGTGACTGAGTTCGCTGAGTATAAGAGTTGAAACTGCGGCACCGAGGCCATATATTATACAAAAAGGTCCGTTAAGAAATCCTCGATTGTTAAATCGTTTAAGTTTAACAGCAGAGAATATGGTTTCAAAGACCCAACCTGCAAATGAATATAAAATAAACAGCCATAGTAATTCATTGATTGATAGATTCATTTTCCACCCCTCCAAGTCAAAAAGGTATGTAGTAATTTATGATACCACATTGTATAAGGATTAGAAAGACTTATAAAATATTTATTATAATGATTAAAATTCCAAAAAACATATTGACTAAGCAGGACTTTTCAGAATAATATAGTTTATCGTGAAAGAGGTGGACTATGGAAGTAAAGCAGAAGTTTGATGATGCAGTTTTTTATCAATACACTAAAGAAGAACAAGAAGTTATAATTATTATTTCCGTACTGGATTCAATTCCAAGAGAACTGATTCAGGCAGTCTCGAAGGCAAGAAAGAGAGAGATTTCGGAGTTATTAACAGATAATCCTTATATAAAATATGATGCTAAGGAAAAAAGATTATATTTTGAAAAGCCATATAAAGATTTTTTGACAGAAAAGTATTATATGTTAGACAAGGACGTTATAGAAAAAACTATTCGAGCTGCAGCACAGTGGTGCAAAAATAAGGGGCACTATTATGATGCGATTAAATGCTATAGAGTTATTAAGTCAAATATGGATATATGGGATACCATATGCATTTATAGATTTTCCAGACGAAATATTACAGAAGCGAAGTTTATAATAGAAAACATAGAAGATTTTCCGGAAGTATTTAAAGATAAAAACCCAAGAACCCGTATTTTACTTTCAGTTTTGTATGTTAATAATTTGGAATTTACCAAAGCGATGAAAACGATTGAAAAAGTCAGAATCGATTTGGAAGAAATAAGAGCTGAAGAGGAAATACTTGGTGAGTGTTATTGTGCAATTGGAATTATGTATATATTGATGGGCAGAGATGGGTATGGGGAATATTTCAAGCGTGCGGCTGAACTATTGCCTAATGGCAGCCGGATGTGGAGTAAGGAAATTCTACTAATTGACCTTGGCCCCGCACTTATTTTAAATAGCAGCTCAGAAGGAGCATTGCTTAAAAGTATTGAGGAAATAGATTATGCGATAAAGTATATACCCGGCTTACTTTACGGAACAGGAATGGGGATGAACACGCTCTGCAAATCAGAGGCCGCCTTCTTAAGCGGAGATATTAAAGGTGCAATCGAATATGGATATCAGGCACTTTATATGGGAGAAGCTTATTCCCAAGGTGATGTAATCGGAAGTGCACTATTAATAATTTTACGGTCATATATATTACAGGGCGACTATGAAAATATAGTTGATACTGTAGAGCATGTGGAACGATATAGAAGGGATGATAGGTTTAGAAATCTAGGCATATGGGATATCATATATGGTTGGTTTTATTCTGAATTCGAAGAGGGTGATAAGGTTGTTCTCTGGGTTAGGAATGCAATCCATTATGGGTATGCGCCAATAAGTATCGAAAGACCGAATATCATAAGGATGAGATGTTTAGTGGTCGGTAGGCAGTATATGGAGGCACTAGCCTTAATAGAGCAACTGGAAGAACTTGCAAAGATTAAAAAATCTATACCAATGCTTCTACATATTGAAATATGCAGAGCCGTTTCCTTGTATGCGGTAAAGGAAAAGGAGGAAGCGCTCAGAAGTCTTGAACGAGCTTACGAGTTATCTGTTGGAAATAATTTGACAACACTTTTTATAGAGTATGGAAATAGGTTACGCGCATTATTATTATACGTCAAGGAAAGCAAAACCAGTATTCCAAATGAGTGGTTATACAATCTCTATACTAAGGTGAATACTTTTGCGAAGAAGCATGCAATTCTTATGAAGAGCAGAAAACAGGTTATAAAAGGCGGAGAAAAGGATTTTAAACTAAGCGAACGTGAGAAAACCATTTTAACAAACATTAGTCAAGGCCTGACACGTGAAGAGATTGGTGAGTTGTTATACTTAAGTCCAAACACTATTAAAAGTGTTTTAAAGCAAATATACGCAAAACTTGGTGCTATTAATGCTGCTGACGCTGTTAGAATAGGTATAGTTAATGAGGTTATATAACCTGAAATTTGAATGGCATATGCTAATTATTAGTGTATAATATATACATGACATTATGCAGGAGGAAAATGTAATGAATGTATATGATACTGTTAAAAAAGAAGAGTTGGATGTAACTGAAGATGAACTTATTAAGTTAATGGCACCGGGTGGTCGACAGGTCGACTTGTTTTTAAAAGAAGATAAGAGTGATGAAGACGGATATCTCACATGGGACACGGAACATTGGTCAAGTGTTGACGGAAAACGTTTTATAAGATGCTACTCTTATAAAGGTAAAATGTCATCGGAGTATACAGGACACAATATTTATGATTTGTACAACGCATTTAAACCCAAGGAAGCAAAGAAAGTGGAATTAAGCTAAGCTTAGTTCCACTTTCTTATGCGTAGGATGGTTCTTCGAACTTGCCTGCTGAAAGCTATCCCAGGCCTTCTGTTGCCTAGAGCCTTTTTATATATTCACAAAGAGATAGCCAATCTTTCTCAGAAGGCACATATGGCATCCTAAATATTGGTATTTCAATGGTTGTGTCTGATAAAACATAGTTACAAACTATCAAATCAGCTTGTTCTTTGATAGTAACTTCAGTTGTTATATTCTCGTTAGATATAAATAAAATTTCGATATCATCACTTAGAAGATCTTTAAGTTTTCCTGACAAATAAGATGCTAGTCCTGATTCGCCGGAGAATGAACATATAATCCGATTGATATTGTACTCAACATGACGGCTGTACTGATATGTTATCAGTGTAAGATTAGCACATATGTCCTCAGGATAATAAAGTTTAAAGGTTAGGTTATCCTTCATTGTGATAAGTGTGTTCATCCATAAATCGTATAAATGTGTGATATCTTTTTTGCAATCTCTTTAATTGAAGTGGAAGACACCTGATATACAGGTGATAATGCAGTAAGCAATGTTAAATTTCTAAAGTATGCAAATAGCACAGTAGAAAAATCTCCATTTCCGGAGAGTCCGACTTTATGTGCCATTGATTCATTAATCGTATGCAGCATAGTTGATTTCTCATTGTATATCAAATCGCTTCGATACATACCAAAGCGTTTCTCATTAGAAGAATAAATTACAGTATCAAGGATTGTGATGAAGGCCCACATTATTTCGTCTTCCGGTAAATCATTTGTATTACAAATTTCTGAAGTAACATTTAGATATACCTCTTTAAATTCCTTATAACGTATGGAGGCAAGAATTATATGTTTTAATTTGTCATCATCGATTTTGACAAAGTTATTATCTTGTATTCTGACTACAGCTAGAGAAAACCAATGCTCTGCTTTAAAATAAGAGGTATTAACAATAGGATAATTCTTTTCGAGCATGGCGTTACGAAGCTTGGAATACAAATCAGTATGGATTATTCGTTTAGTTCTGGGAGCAAGTATAACCAACTGCCTAAATTCTGTAAAAAATGCATGCAAGAAATACCGCAGACAAATCTCATCGCCCAGCAGCTGTATACTGTATGAGGATAGCTCCACATTAAATCTTTTGATTATTTTATTATAGTAGATGATACGTTTTCTGATACTTGATTCGGATATAAACAACTCTTCGGCAAGTCCGTGAATATTCATCGGAATATCATATAAAACATTTTCCATTATTCTGAAAATTGCACTATCCATCGCAAATTCCAGAATGTAGTCTTGAATTTGTTTGCTATTATTATTAATGATGTTTATTGTAGTCCCGTCTATAGTGAGTGAAAAGTCATCAGGAAGTGTTTCCATAATAAAATCAACATCAGTATTTAGAGTTTTTCTGGTAACTCCAAGTTCTGACATTAAATCCGTATATGTGATGGAACCATGTCGCTTGTCAATTTCTGAAAGCGTCTTCATCATCCTTTTTGATTTTTTATCATATATTAGTTCATAAAATAAATTATTCATAATTCCTACCTTATTCTTATTTACAGTAATTATACTCTTTATATACAACTAACTCAAATGTTATCATGCGATTATGTTATTTTTTTCCGTATTTATAGAAAAAAGTAGAGTATGAAAAAGATGAGATATGCATTATTATCAATGTATGAGAACTAGCAAGTGAAGCTACTCCCACAATAAATCAGCTTATGAAATCCTTATCCTTATTCTATGTTTGTTGTTTGTCAATACGTTAATCTTCGATAAGGTGATAATTGATGTGAGCAGCTCACGTGATTCTCATATTAGGACGTGATAGGGCATGTCCTTGAGGGGTAAATAATACATGTGGCGAATTTAGTTAGCCGAATTAGAAGAGAGCTTTAGGGGGGCTCTTTTCTTTTTGTGTATTTATAAAGTCCTTTTGATGTGTAATATTATAAAGAAAGTGATATAATAAAAATCATCACAAAGCATAGAAATAAATGAATTATCAAAAACTGTTAAATTACCAGAAAGAAGAGGGAAAAAAGATGAGAGCTAGAAAAGAAGATAGTGTTGCGGTTCTAATTGATATACAGGAGAAACTGGTTCCGGTAATGGAACACAAAGAAGAGCTGGTAGCCAACTGCTCGAATTTCGTACAGGGGTTACGTGCACTTGATATACCTATAGTAGCAACAAGGCAGTATCCAAAAGGATTGGGTAATCTGAATTTAGAAATTCTGGAAGCATTAGGAGAGCATGAACCATTTGATAAGACAAGCTTTAGTGTATACGGTGATACAAAAATAAAAAATCAAATCGATGGTTTGGGTAAGAAGAATATATTCCTTTTTGGAATTGAGACACATATATGTGTTTTGCAAAGTGTAATTGACTTTCAGGCTGCGGGATATCAGGTATATCTTGTATGTGATTGTTGTGATTCGCGTCATGAGAAAGACCATGCAATTGCATTGGAAAGAGCAATGAGCGAAGGCGCACTTCTCACAACTAGGGAAGCAGCCATGTTTGAACTTCAAGGTATTGCAAGTGGAGACACATTTAAAAAAATTTCCGCATTAGTAAAAAAATTATGATAAACGTATAGCGACGACCCGGTATCAGACAGCGGAGGGGATAATGCGAAAAAATTTATATAAGTACGGTATGGTTGTGATAGCTATTATTATTGCCAATGTAGTGTTATTTGTATCTATATATTCAGCAAAACTTGCATCTAATTCGGCCAATATTATCGCAGAGGCATCTATGAGTGAGATGGTGGCTCTTAGCGAGGCTGCAGCGAATATTGCAGTCGCAGATGAACTAATAGATTTTATTGAAGTATCTGACATGCAAAAGCCGGAATATAAGGCATTGAAGGAAAAGCTGGCAGTATTTACAAGAGAGTCAGGTCTTAAGTATACTTATTACCTACGTCTTGATGAAGATACTAATATGATGCAATTTATTATGGACAATCAAGTTGGTATCGACTCGGGTTTAAATGAAGACCAGGTGGATCGCGAGTTAGCACCTGATAACGCACTATCAGGTACTGCAAATGCAGTACCGATAGGAACCTATTCAAAAGGATGGGATGGATTCATGTCAGCCTTTGCTCCCGTTTATTTCAGTAATGGAGCATTATCAAATATTATTGTAGGTGTTGACAAAGTAGATACCTATGTAAGATAATCACAAAACGATATGTTTGAGCAGATGACATCTATGATAATAGGACTTGCGATTGTAATTGTATCATGTGGTGTCATGCTCATTTTATATCAAAAGAAAGCAAAACAAGCAGAACTCGCCAGCAAATCAAAGAGTATGTTTCTATCAAATATAAGTCATGAAATTCGGACTCCTATGAGTGCGATAATTGGAATGTCACAACTTGCCGGCAATAGTGAAAGCATTGATCAGACAAAGATGTATCTTTTAAAGATTAATGATGCCGCTGAGCATATGCTTGGAATATTAAATGATTTACTTGATGTTTCTAAAATAGAATCAGGAAAATTCGAAATAGCTCCGGAGGAAGCATCGTTAGAGGCGCTTCTGAAACGAGTAGTTACTGTGGCATCATTTAAAGTAGGTGAAAAGAAACAAAGGCTCTTATTAAAGGTAGACAGAGATGTACCGGATTCGCTTCATGTAGACGCTAAGAGACTTGTACAGGTGATTTCTAATCTGATTTCAAATGCTGTTAAGTTCACACCTGAGGGAGGAAAGGTGGATCTGATAGTTCATAAGAATTCTGATGCAGGTGATCGATTAGAATTGCTGTTTGAAGTAAAGGACACAGGAATTGGAATATCTCCGGAACAACAAAAGAAATTGTTCAAAGCATTTTCACAGGCTAATAGCAGTATTTCAAGGGATTATGGAGGAACCGGTCTAGGACTCGTAATTAGTAAGAACATAGTTGAACTCATGGATGGCGCGATATGGGTTGAATCAAAGGAAGGTGAAGGGTCTACTTTTTCATTCACAATTAACATAAAAAAAGGGCAGCAAATCTGATATTGTAGAAAGTGTCGAAAACTTATTTCCAAAGAGGACTCAAAATGATGGTGAAAGAGAGAATGCAGCTACAGAATCAGAGGTTCATGACAAAACATATAACATGTTCAAAGGCAGAAGAATACTAGTTGCAGAGGATATGGAGATTAATCGTGAAATACTGAAGGCTCTTTTAAAAGCAACAGGAGTTAAAATCACCTTTGCAGCAGATGGTTTGGCAGTAGTGGAAGAATTTAAAAAAGATAATAGTTACGATCTTATATTTATGGACGTTCATATGCCCGGTCAAGATGGTTATAATGCTACAAAAGCAATTAGAGCATGTGAAAGTGAAAGAGCAAAGACGATTCCTATAGTTGCTATGACAGCGTGTATGTTTGATGAAGACAAAGCCCAGGCGGAAGAAGCCGGAATGACAGGTTATTTAAATAAACCGATTAATATAGAAGAAGTAATAGAAGTAATGAAAGAGCAGGTAAAGTGACTGCTCTTTTCTTATAGAGCTTTCAATTCATTGTAAGCGATTAAAACAGCAGTATATTGTGAATCAATCTTCGAACAGTCATTAGTTCTCAGGCTCTCGACTAGATTGGAAATAGGTCCATTAAGTGGAGTTAGTTCTAAGTTCGCAATAACACCTTTAAGCGCATGACCCGCCTTGAAGGCGTTTTCATAATCATTGGAGTCTATACTTGACTTTAGCATTGCAAAATTTTCATCATCAAGTAATAAATTGAAACACATTTCATACAAAGACTCATCATTGGCAAATCGTTCAAGTGCAGTAGTGACATCTGCACCATAAGATGTTAGTTTATCTATAAATTCACTCATTATTGTTCCTCCGCCTGTTTCGCTAATAATACTTCATATTCATTGATTGGCATAGGCTTTGCAAAGTAATATCCTTGTGCGGAATTACAACCCATCTTTTTTAAGTTCTCTGTTTGTTCCAGTGTTTCCACGCCTTCTGAGATAACTGTTAGTTTCATACGTTTAGCTAAATCTAATATAAAAGACATTATGTCATTTTGCTTTTGATTCGACACGTGACTTTGAGCGAATCTCATATCCAATTTCAAGATATCCAGAGCCATTTCACTTAGTAGGTTAAGCGAGGAGTACCCGGTTCCAAAATCATCCAACTCTAAAACATAACCTGTTTCATGAAGACGATTAGTAGCTTCCAGTACAATCTCGGGATGGTCATTGTATGCCGTTTCAGTAATTTCCAAATGTAAGTCCTTTGTTTCTAGTTTATATTTATTAATTAAATCCGTAACTACTTTTACAACATCTAAGTTATACAGATCGATTCTTGATACATTAACTGAAATAGGAAGTCTTGGCCAGTTATTATCAATCGATTTCCTCAAAAAAGCGCAAGATTCTTCCCAAACAAATTTGTCAAGTTCTGAAATAAAGCCATTTCGTTCGAATAGTGGAATAAATTTACCGGGAGGCATAAAGCCGTCTTCCGGGGAAATCCAACGAACCAAAGCCTCAGCACCTATCATTTTTTCAGTTTGTAAATCAAATTTAGGTTGGAGATATACTTTAAACTCGCGATTTTTCAATGCTTTTTCTATATTTGCAGTAAGACGAAGAGCCAACAATTGTTCCTGTCTAAAGGCCTCATCGTACATTACAAAATTTTTGGTAAAATTCCCTTTTACTTTATCAATTACGGATAGGGCTCTATTGCATGCAGTATGAATCGTCGTGTCATTATCAGTACAATGATATATACCATAATCCAGGACAATTTCACCCAGTATCAGATTATTGTTTATTTCGGATGTTAAGTTGTTGAAGTAGTCTTCCGTATAGTCATTTCTATAAGGCATGAGTGCGACAAAGATATCACTATTAAGTCTTGTGCAGATAATATTACCTACTAGACTTTTCTTTAAAGTCATAGCGGTTGATTTTAGAATTTGATTTCCGACATCATATCCGTATATATCGTTAACCAGACTAAAGTTTTCGATATCACAGCAAATTATATCGTAGTTATTATCAGAATTTCTCCCCATCTCTTCCGCAGCCATTTTATAAAAATATTCTTTGCTAAATAGCCCTGTCAATTGATCATATTTAATCAAGTTAAACATAGCAGCTGTATGCCGAAGTGTAATAATATTAGTAATACGGTGTTTTACAATCTGGAAGTGATAGGGCTTTCTGATGAAATCCGTTGCACCTTTTGCAAGTGCATTCACTTCGTCCTTATCACTATCATTCGAGGTAGTAACGATAATTGGTATGGTTTGGTAATCAGGATAATTTTTAAGTGCCGATAAAAAGGCATACCCATCCATAACCGGCATAACAATATCTAATAAAATCAAATCAATATTAATCCAGTTATCTTTTAAAATATCCAGTGCTTCCTGTCCATTCACGGCCTCTATTAAATCATAGTCCTGCTCAAGCATTTTCTTGAGAATCTGTCTGTTAACAATGCTGTCTTCTACAATCAAGATATTGCTCATATTTTCCCGACTCCCTTTGAACATATAATTATTATAATTTTACACGCAAATAATGAAAAAAGCAACTTAATAGTGCGTTTTAAGTCATTTGTGTGATTATGGTGTCTTTTTTCCAAGCCTAATTTCGTTAAGCATCTCAAATGTATCAGTATCAGCATGATCGAGGAGATAATTCTTCACGGTTTCTCTCTTTGAGGATATTATAGAGTTGATTTCCGAGCTTACACGTGATACCTCATCTAATAGTTCTCTAGCAGATAAAAGGCGGCTGCCTTGCCCATGACTAATTCTTTGTTCGAGGTAATCAGAAGTGGCTACCACAACATCATGCGTATTAGCCATCTCATGAACGGATTTTTCAATATACTGGTCGGCAGTTTCTGCAGTTTTAGTATATACAATAATAAGATTCTTATATTTTATTACGTCTTCAGCGTGCTCTTTTCTTTTATAGGCATCGAAAACAAGGATTAAGATTGAGGATACGAAGCCTTGATAATTACTCATTATTTCTATTAAGCCATCTCTTGCAGCATCTAAGTTTTCTTCAGCGAGTTCTTTTAAAGCCGGCCACGCAAAGATTATATTGTAACCATCAATTAATAAATATTGTTTTTTAGGTTTTGATAATTTCCGTTTAGGTATACTTGCTTCAAAATCAAAGACTGTTTTTGAAGGCGCACTCCTATCTTTGCGAGGTCCATATGTGCGTTCGAAAATTTCGTTTAATTCCTTATCAGTGATTTCATTATTATTATAGTTATTTGCGGCCCTTACCGGATTGTCAGTTGAATTATTTTGTTTTACAATAGACTTTGTCAAATCTGCTTGTAAGTAGTCGATGACATTTGAATATGGTATAACTGTTGCACTTCCTTTAATGCAAAAAACTGACGAAGACGGATTGTCAAGATCCGCATCGGGATTGTATGCGATATTCTCAATTATTTTACTTTGATTTTTTACAGCCCTATAGCCATCCGGAATCATGGAAATACTACCTTCTCCATGTGTTAATGATAGAAAAGTATTTGGATAGTCGAAGATTTCTCTTACAGAGGCGCAGCCTGATAGTGTAGAAACATCTATTGAAACTTGAGGAGCTTCTATTTCAGCATTCATTTGTTGCAAATCCGACATTACTTTACCAATTAATTCTTGTTTAACAGAGATACTGAAACGATAATATGGTTCCAGCAAAATATTATCAGCGTTCATTAGACCTTGTCTCACAGCCCTATATGTAGCCTCGCGAAAATCGCCACCCTCAGTGTGCTTTATATGAGAACGACCACCAATAATAGCTATCGTGACATCTGTAAGCGGCGATCCTGTTAGTACACCGAGGTGCTCTTTTTCTTTTAAATGATTTATTATGAGATTCTGAAAGTTTCTGTTTAATATATCTTCACTTAATTCTGATTCAAATTTAAGACCACTATCACGAGTACCCGGAGTAATCCGCAGATGGACTTCAGCATAATGCTTTAGAGGTTCAAAATGACCATACCCATCAACAGAAGAAGTAATAGTCTCTTTGTATAAAACATTTCCGATACCAAAGGTTATATCAAGACCGAAGCGTCTTGATATAATTTCGGTAAGAACCTCAGTCTGTATTTGACCCATGATATGTGCAGATATATGGTTGCCGGATTTGTCGAATGAGACTGCTAATGTTGGATCCTCATCTTCAAGAATTTTTAAGGCCTCGTAGGTTTTGTGAAGATTTTCAGATGATGACGGAATGACACTATAAACAAGTACAGGTTCAAGAGGTTTTAAATATGGACCAATATTATTTCCAAAATTATCGCCGGGCTTTGTAAGTTTAAGTCCGGTGACAGCGCAAATATTTCCGGATCCGATTTCATTAACTGAATCAAACTTTTCGCCGTTATAGATACGTATTTGGTTTACTTTTTCGGATTTGTCGCTTTGATTACTAAGACTAAGAGACTGCTTGACACTAAGTGCACCTCCGGTTATTTTCATGTGCGTTAATCTTACGTTACCTTCATGAGAAATCTTAAAAACTCGGGCACCAAAATCTCCGGGATATGCCGGCATAACAGTAAAGCGTGCTAGTCCGTCAAGGAGCAAATCTATACCGGTTGATTTAAGGGCAGATCCAAAATAACAAGGAAAGGTGTCTCTTTCATTAATAAGAGTACGGATATTATCATCGGAAATAATGCCGGTGTCCAAAAAAGCTTCAAGAGTATTGTCACTGCACAGTGCAACATTTTCAATTAGAGAAGATGCATTAGGGTTTGTAAAATCTACAATATTATTATTTAGCTCAGTCTTTAGTTCATCAAGCAGACGAGATCGGTCTGTTGTTTCAATATCCATTTTATTAACAAATATAAATGTTGGTATTTTATATTTTTCAAGGAGATTCCAGAGAGTTTTGGTATGACCTTGTACTCCGGAAGTTCCGCTTATTACAAGGATCGCATAATCAAGAACGCACAGTGTTCTTTCGGTCTCAGCAGAAAAATCAATGTGCCCGGGTGTATCAATAAGTGTAATATAAGTGTCTTTATATTCAAAATGAACTTCCTTGGAAAAGATTGTAATCCCTCGCTCCTTTTCTAAATCATAAGTATCGAGAAATGAAGTTCCATTATCTACGCGTCCGATTGAACTTAGTGCTCCGCTACCATATAGGAGACGTTCTGATAAAGTTGTTTTCCCTGAGTCTACATGGGCTAATATGCCCAAAACTATTTGTTTCATATTATATCCACCTTGCTTTTCGAATAGTAATAATTATAGCACAGAGTTTACCATATAGGTATGGTAAACCACATTTATTGTTGTATAATATAAGCTTAGTAGAAGCTTATTGTTGTTAAAGGGGGTACCGAATGAAAAATGAGTTTTATTATCCGTCAAGTGACAAAAAAACAAGTATACATGCCATAGAGTGGGTGCCGGATGGTGAGGTGGCCGGGATTCTTCAAATAGCTCATGGGATGGTGGAATACATTGACAGGTATGATTGCTTTGCGAAGTATTTGTGTGAAAGAGGCTTCATAGTTGTTGGAAATGACTATTTGGGTCATGGGAAATCTGTAACCGATGTGCGAGAGCTCGGCTACATAGGAAAAGGTGATGGGAATGGGCTTTTAATTCAAGATATCAGACAGTTGTATAAACTTACGCGAGATAAATATAAGGATATTCCGTATTTTATGCTAGGGCACAGTATGGGCTCGTTTATAATGCGGCAGTATATAGGTACGTTTGGTGATGAGTTAAGTGGAGCTATCATTATGGGTACCGGTTATAACCCGAAGACAGTTCTTATGTTTGGGGAGGCATTTACTAAGATTATAAGTATGGTAAAAGGCGGTCATTATAGAAGCGCCTTTGTCAACAATTTGGGAATAGGCAGTTATAACAAACAGTTTAAAAATACACAGACAGCATATGATTGGGTAACAACGGATGTTGAAGAACGTACTAAGTATTCCAAGGACCCTTTTTGCACGTTCATGTTTACGGTAAATGGCTACAATAGCTTATTTAAAGGAATGTATAGAATGTCTTTAAAAAAGGGATATGAAGGTACACCGAAGGATTTGTCGGTCTTATTTACATCAGGAAGTGAAGATGCGGTTGGAGAATTTGAGAAAGGTGTAAATAAGGTCTATAGTATATATGAAAAAATGGGGATAAAGGATTTAACAAAGATCTTCTACGAAGGCGAACGACATGAGATATTAAATGGGGTTAGTCGTTCACAAGTCTTTGAGGATATATACAATTGGTTGCATGAAAGGAGTAATACGAAATGGAGAAACAAGATGATGAATTGATGTGGGCTTTGGTCAAAGAAAAACCGGAAGAAGGAATATGGATGAAGAGAGTGCCGGTTCCTACAGTCGGCCCAAATGATGTAAAGATTAAAATTCACAAAACAGCTATTTGCGGGACAGATGTTCATATCTATGAATGGAACGAATGGGCACAGCATACAATTCCTATAGGATTAACTGCCGGACATGAATATGTTGGGGAAATCGTAGAAGTAGGTCCGGGAGTACAAGGTCATAAAGTGGGTGACTTGGTGTCAGGCGAAGGTCATATAACCTGTGGCAAGTGCAGAAACTGTCTAGAAGGACACAAAGAGAACTGTAGAGATGCAAAGGGGGTAGGCGTAAATAGGAATGGTGCATTTGCAGAATATCTGGTTATACCTTCTTCAAATGTTTGGCCTTGCAATCCTAATATACCTGAAGAAATGTATGCAATCTTTGACCCATTTGGAAATGCAGCTCATGCAGCGCTTTATTACGATATGATTGGAGAGGATGTCCTAATAACCGGTGCCGGTCCGATAGGATGTATGGCAGCTGCAATAGCTAAGTTCTCAGGAGCAAGACATGTAGTAATAACTGACTTTAATCAGTATAGGCTTGATTTGGCTAAGAAACTTGGTGCAACAAGAACTATAAATCTGGGTAAAGAGAAGCTAAATGATGTCATGAAGGGAATAGGAATGACCGAAGGATTTGATATAGGTCTTGAGATGAGCGGAAGCCCGGCAGGATTAAATGATATGATTCACAACATGAAGCATGGAGCACATATTTCATTGCTTGGTTTACAGGGACCAAAAACGGAAGTGGACCTTGAAACCGTAATATTTGGAGGCTTGATAGTTAGAGGTATATATGGTAGAAAAGTTTGGGATACATGGTATAAGATGTCTATGATGTTGCAGGCAGGACTCGACATATCACCTGTAATTACACATAGATTTGACATTAAAGACTATGAAAAAGGGTTTCAAGCGATGATATCAGGTGAGTCAGGAAAAGTAATTTTAGATTGGGCAAATATTAACAAGTAAAGGGGAATAGTCATGCTTAATAAACAGGAAATTTTAGATTTATATAAAAAACAGGTTGAGGATATTAAAGAAGACGGAACCTATAAAGGGGAGTCACCCATTGCATCTGCACAGGGGGCATGGGTAACTCTGGAAGATGGTCGAAAGGTTCTTAATATGTGTGCTAATAACTACTTAGGTCTTGGCAATAATCAAAGACTAATAGATGCTGCAAAGAAGACATATGATGAGCGTGGATATGGTGTTGCATCCGTAGGGTTTATTTGTGGAACGCAAGACATTCATAAGAAGCTTGAGAAGGAAATATCAAGTTTTCTGGGAACGGAAGAGACAATTCTGTACTCTTCATGCTTTGATGCCAATGGTGGTTTATTTGAAACGATACTAAAAGCCGAAGATGCTGTTATTAGTGATGAACTAAACCATGCATCAATCATCGACGGAGTAAGACTTTGTAAGGCAAAGAGATACCGCTACAAGAATAACAATATGGAAGATTTGGAGAACCAACTCAAAAAGACGGATGCAGAGGGGGCTCGTATCAAGCTTATAGCAACTGATGGCGTGTTCTCGATGGATGGGATTATTTCTAATCTACAGGGAATTTGTGATTTAGCAGATAAGTACAAGGCATTTGTAATGGTTGATGATAGCCATGCTGTTGGTTTCGTTGGTGCTCACGGTCATGGAACACCGGAATATTGTGGTGTAGAAGGACGTGTTGATATAATTACAGGAACACTAGGCAAGGCACTTGGTGGAGCTTCAGGTGGATATACTTCGGGCAGAAAAGAGATAATAGATCTACTTCGTCAAAATAGTAGACCTTATTTATTTTCAAACTCAGTAGCACCGGCAATCGTAGGAGCCAGTTTAGAGATGTTAAAAATGCTTAAGGAAAGTACGGATCTCCGTGATCATTTAGAGGAGCTGACAACGTATTACAGAAAGCAACTGGTGGATAATGGCTTTGACATTATTCCGGGTACCCATCCATGTGTACCGGTTATGTTGTATGATGAAAAGATTACTGCACAGTTTGCAGCGAAAATGATGGAGAAGAATGTTTATGTTGTTTCATTTTCATATCCTGTAGTCCCAAAAGGAAAGGCAAGAATAAGGACTCAGGTGAGTGCTGCTCATACAAAAGAGGACATAGATTATATTGTAAAATGTTTTATAGAAGTTAGAAAAGAAATGAACTTAAAATAATATAAAAAATAAGATAGAAAAAAAGCACAGAAAAATGTTGCGGTAAAAATAATATACTGCAACATTTTTTTGTTTTAATTACCCTTTTTGTGTGTTTTGTGATAAAATAGAGAATACCTTTTACACAGAGGAGCACATTTAATGGGGACGGATTTTTCAAATATGATGTCGGCCTTTTGGTCGACAATAATGGAAAAGCTAGGCACAAACAAGAATAAGAAAGAAGTAGTGGATGATGTTATTAAGGACATATGCCAGTACTTCAATTTTGGTTGCAGCTTTGTTTATAATTGTAACAAAGCAGGAGAGGCAAATATTTTTTCGAATTATCACGCATATCTTAATTATGAGCATATCACGAACAGATTTAATATCAAGGAAAAATTGGGGGATAGACTTTTTGTAGAATTGCTTAATACTAAGAGTATAATATTTGATCGTGTGACTAAAAAAAGCGAGATTGACGAAGCGTTTATGGAACTTTTTCATGCTCAGTCAATGATTCTAGTGCCTTTTAAAGATAAAGAAGGCAAATTGATTGCTATAATTGGAATGGCGGATAGACGTGGAGAAAGCAGAGAGGGTGATCAAGATTTAAACTTTGCTTATTACCTGCTTATGGTTTTGGGAAATTATTATAGAATTCTGCTTACTCAGGTTAGAACCGAGAAATCCATGCGACAGCTTTATAATATTCTTGACAGCACAGGATTAGAGGTGTGTGTTATTGATTATAGTACGGATGAGATTTTATATGCTAATAGTGTTATGGAGGAAAAATACACAAGTGATGAGACAATAATCGGTCTGGACAGTAGTACTGTATTGCCGGGCGGGGTAGTAAATCATTTAGTTGAAGGCAAGGATGAGTCTGAGAAAGAAATCTTCAATGCACAAATGCCTGATGGCAGCTATAGAAAGTTTATTAGTGTAGTATTTACATGGATAGACGGAAGACAGGCGAAAGTCATAAGTAGTGTCGATATTACACAAACCGTAAAAAATGAAGAAGAAATCATGTACCACGCACAGTATGATGAATTAACAGGACTTCGAAAAAGACATAAGTTATTATTGGATTGTGATGATGCAATAGATAAATTAAAGTCGAATGCCGGTGAAGGATATCTTATATTTGGTGACTTGAATAAGTTTAAAGAAATCAATGATACGTATGGTCATAATGTTGGTGATGAGATTTTGATTTGTATAGGAAAGTATTTTAATGAAGAGGAAAAGACGAGAGAACGAACATATCGATATGCGGGTGATGAGTTCGTTATTCTATGTCTTGATAAAACAAAAGAGGAAGTAGATGAAATAATAGAGATGATAGAGAACAGATTCAGATATTCGTGGGAAGTAAGTGCAGGTAGTTTGCAGTGTACAATTAGTATGGGAATTACTAAGTACCCGACGGAAGCAAATACAACATCGGATCTATTGTATCAGGCAGATTTAAAGAGGTACGGAAGAAAGAATAAAACGATAGTCTAAAAAGCAACTGAGGGGATGACAGGATATGAAGTTATTTAATGATGAACGAATAACGGAATTTTGGATAAGTATAATGGATAAGTTGAGTAATGAAGAGGACAATATTAATGTTGCTCTCGAGGTACTTATTGATTTATGCAACTTTTTTGATTTTGAGTTTAGTTTTATTTATCATTCAAATCATGAGGGGATTCTATCACTTGACAACTCTTTTAAGATTGAGACAAGTGATACGATAGCACCTAAGGAAATAAATTTAAGAGAAAAATTAGGTGATGATTTTTTTGGAGTGCTTAAACGAAGCAAAATGGTTTATGTCAGAGCAAATGAAAAGAAAACCGAACTCGAAGAAAAGATGACAGAAATTTTCAATACTGAATCTATACTAGTACTTCCTATATTGAATGAAAGTCGTGAACTAATCGGAATGATTGGTATGGGGGACAGAAGAAGTGAGAGAAGGCATGGAGAGCTGAACAGACAACTTGTGTATTCGGTACTTGTTCTAATAGCTAATAATGTAAAGCTATTGATTAGTATGAAGACAGCAGAGCAAACGGAGTCTGCACTAAATAAAATCTCTAATAATATGGGCGTCGATATATATGTTAATGATTTCAAAACACATGAAATACTCTATGTAAATAAATCTAGGGCAGAGCCATATGGTGGTGTAGAAAGCATGATGGGTAAGATATGCTTTGAAGCACTTTATGATGATAAGAAAAGTCAGTGTGATTTTTGCCCTCAATCAAGAATACTGGATGAAAATAATGAGCCTACAAAGGTATATTCATGGGATTATATGAGACCATTTGATGCCTCTTGGTTTAGAGTGCTCAGTGCAGCATTTAAGTGGGACGGAAGTAGGATGGCACACATTGTAAGCAGCATCGATATTACTGATCATAAAAGGATTGAAGAGTCAATAAGTAAGATAGCAAATTATGATAATCTTACCGGTCTCAAAAGCAGACATAAACTAAATGTTGATTTAGGTAAGAAAATTGAGTGTGGTGAAAGCGTTTTTCTTCTATTTTTTGATTTGAATAAATTCAAGCTGATAAATGATCAATATGGTCATCGTATAGGCGATGAACTGCTTAAAATCATTGGGAGTTTTCTCGCTAACAATGAGATGGTGGGTGAATACACATACAGATATGGAGACGATGAGTTCGTAATTCTTGTTGATTCAAGTAGTAAAAATCAAGCCGTTAAGGTTGCTAAGGCAATTGAAAAAAGATCAAGGTCACCATGGGGTTTTGAAGGCAAGGAATTGAAATGCTCGGTCAGTATTGGAATTGCTCAATATCCGGAAGATAGTGATAACGCTTTGGAGCTTCTCCGGAAAGCTGAAAAGGCAATGTATGAAGCAAAGACAAACGAATATGGTATAACATTTTATAACCAAGGAAATATAAAAGCGATTGATTGGGTTACGAGAATTTTTTCATAAATAGTAAGACGGGGTGGGCCATATTCAGAAACTGAATGTTTGACCTGCCTTTTCTTGTGTTTGACCTCATATTCTATATAAGTTAGAATGTTATTATCACATTAAAGTTAAATGGGGAGATTAATTTATGGTTAGTATTGAAGAATTTAGAGAAATGTTAGATGAGCTTGCCGCGGAAATACCGGCAGAGTTCTATGTTGACTTAAATGGAGGAATTCTCTTAAAGGAAGAAGTGAAAATTCATCCAAAAAGTAGGGGAGAAGACTTGAAAATAATGGGCGAATATGTGCGAAGCAGGTATATGGGAAGACTTATAAACATTTATTATGGGTCATTTATGGAAGTTTATGGAAATTTGTCCTATAATGTTTTAAGAGAACGTGTAAATGACACCCTTCGGCATGAACTGACACATCATCTGGAATCGCTTGCGGGTTATAAGGATTTAGAGGTCGAAGATGAGGTTTTCCTACATAGATATTTGGAAAGACATTAAAAATGGAGAATTAAATGAATAAGAACAGACGTCAAGTTAGTCAACAAGAAACACAGAAGATAAAGAGACGACCAATTACAAGAGTAACACCGGATGTAAGCTTAGGACTTAGTAAAGAGCAAGTAGAGGAGCGAATAAAATCAGGCTGGATAAATAAATCTGTTGAACCACCATCACCTACAATAAAAGACATAGTTAAAAAGAATACTTTTACATATTTCAACTTTATATTCACAGTATTATCAGTCCTTCTTATTGTAGTAGGTTCATTTAGAAATCTTACATTTCTTCCGATAATCATAATAAATACACTTATTGGAATTTTACAAGAGCTAAAAGCGAAGAAAACCCTAGACGATTTGAGCATGATGAATGCACCAAAAACCACAGTTATCAGAGATGGGGTTACATTGTCGACTAATTCGGAAAAATTGGTGGTCGATGATATTGTAGTATTTAAATCCGGCAATCAAATTAGTGCTGATGCAGTTGTCGTGGATGGAGAGGTCTCTGTCAATGAGTCATTACTAACCGGTGAATCGGATGAAATCTCAAAAAAACCGGGAGATAAATTAATGTCCGGGAGCTTTATAGCTTCAGGCGAATGTATGGCGCAACTCGAAAACGTGGGTAAGGACTCATATATTTCCAAGCTTACTCTAGAAGCAAAAGCAATGCCTACAAAAGAAAAATCAGAAATGATTAGATCTCTGGATAAATTATTGGTTCTAGTCGGTATAGCGATTATTCCAATAGGAATAGCCTTGTTTGTTCAAGGGTATTTCATAAATGATGAAACCTTTAGAAATAGTATTACTGCAATGGTAGCCGCGCTGATCGGAATGATACCGGAAGGTCTTTATTTACTGACTAGTGTAGCTTTAGCGGTGAGCTCCATAAGACTTGCAAGCAAAAAAGTACTTCTGCATGATATGAAGAGTATAGAGACACTTGCAAGAGTTGATGTACTTTGTGTTGATAAAACAGGTACTATTACGGAAAACACAATGAAAGTGCAAAAGCTTGTTGTTACAAGAAATTATAAGAAAGACTCAATGCCTGAGATAACTCATATGATAGGTGATTTCGTTGCAGCAATGAGCGATGAAAATATTACTATGCATGCTCTAAAGGAACGTTTTAACAAAGGTAGCGGTAGAACGCCATCTAAGACAATTGCCTTTTCATCAGCATATAAGTATTCAGGAGTGGCTTTCGAAGAAGAAAGCTACGTAATAGGAGCACCGGAATTCATACTTAGAAGTGATTTTAATGATTATAGAGAAAAGATAGAAGGATATGCAAAGAAAGGCTATAGGGTGCTTGTGTTTGGGAAGTATGAAGGTGAACTTCATGGAAAAGCACTTACAGAGAAGGCAGTTCCTCTAGCGTATGTTTTAATATCTAATCCTATTAGGAAAGAAGCGCCGGAAACCTTTCGCTATTTTGCGGAGCAGGGTGTTGATATAAAAGTTATTTCCGGAGATAATCCGAATACAGTATCTGAAATTGCAGCAAAGGCGGGGATAAAAGGTGCCGAAATGGCAATTGATGCCACGACATTAACAAATGAGAGAGAGCTGCGAGCCTATTTGCTTAAATACACTGTTTTCGGTCATGTTACTCCGGAACAGAAAAGAAAATTTGTGAAGGTATTAAAAGAAAGTGGAAAAACTGTTGCGATGACAGGTGATGGTGTTAATGACGTATTGGCACTAAAGGATGCAGATTGTTCGATTGCGATGGCATCAGGAAGTGATGCGGCAGCCCAGGCGTCTCAACTAGTTTTATTGGAGTCAGATTTTTCCAGGATGCCCGAAGTTGTTCTTGAAGGCAGACGAGTAGTTAATAATATTCAGCGTTCAGCTAGTCTGTTTTTAGTAAAAAATATTTTCTCACTATTACTTTCGGTATTTTCAGTAGCCTCGATGATTACATATCCGCTCGAGCCATCTCAAGTATCGTTGATTAGCTCATTCACTATTGGAATACCGGCATTTTTACTTGCACTATTACCAAATCATGAGATTATAAAGGGCAAATTTTTGCCCAATGTATTATTCAAGGCATTGCCGGCAGGGCTTACAGATGTGCTTGTCGTAGGAGCACTTGTAATCTGCGGAAGAACATTCGGAATTGACTCAAGCGATATTGCTACTGCAGCTACAATGCTACTGGCAATAGTAGGATTTATGATTTTATACACAATATGCAAGCCGATGGATAAAATACGACTATCTATATGGATTATTTCCATCGTGGGACTATTACTGAGCAGTATATTTTTACCGGAGCTGTTTGCAATTACGGGTATGTCCAAAGAGTGTATAATGCTATTTGTAGTGTTCTCCGTTACAACAGAGCCTGTTCTAAGGTACTTGACTTTAGTAATAGGAAAGATAAAAGCAATAAGTAAGCTTGGCAGTAGGTGAATTGAATGATAAAAGCAATAATATTTGATATGGATGGTCTTTTGTTTGATTCCGAACGTGTTGTGCAAAGGTCATGGAACATTGCCGGAGATAAAATGGGCATAAGTAATTTCGGAGATCATATTTACAACACAATAGGGCTTAATGTTGTCGGCAGAGAGGCATACTTTAAAAGAGCAGTGTCACCCGATTTTCCTATGGAGCGTTTTTCGGATATGACTAGGAAAGCATTTCATGAGATTGCTGATTCCGAAGGGATACCATTAAAGCCGGGAGTGAAGGAATTACTAAGATTTGCGAAGGCTAGAGGGTATAAACTTGCAGTTGCTTCTTCATCAAGAAGAGTGCATGGAACTACTATGATTAAAAATGCAAATATAGATACTTACTTTGACGCAATGATATTTGGAGATATGGTAAAAAATGCTAAGCCTGATCCGGAAATATTTTTAACGGCAGCGAAGCTGTTAGGCCTAAATCCTAGCGAAGCTATTGTTCTGGAGGATTCTCCAAATGGAATAAAGGCAGCCGGAGCCGCCTCTATGATTTCCTTTATGATTCCTGATTTGGTTATGCCGGATGAAGCTGTTCGTCAAACAGCATCAGGAGTTTTCGATTCACTATATAGTATTATCGATTTATTATCATAACTCAAACCGGCAAGATGCACCACATGGAAGCACAAGTCCGGAATTAGTAACGGGAAGGCCGATTTCATCAGCGGTAATCTTCCCGTTATATTTTTTTAAAGTAGTACTGAGCATATATGTCAGTACTGATGGAGCAAGACCGGTAGTATAGGAATTAATTAGGAAAAACAGTGGGTTTTTTGACAGCAACTTCCCACACTGTGAAACAAGTGTAAATATAGCGTCTTCAATCTTCCATATTTCTCCCTTGGGTCCACGACCGTAGGAAGGCGGATCCATAATTATTGCATCATAGGTGTTGCCTCTTCTAATTTCGCGTTCTACGAATTTCATACAATCATCAACAAGCCACCTTACAGGCTTATCTTTGAGTCCGGAATCCTCGGCGTTTTCTTTAGCCCAGTTTACCATACCCTTTGAAGCATCAACATGTGTTACACTTGCGCCTGCTGAAAGTGCAGCTAATGTTGCACCGCCTGTGTATGCAAAAAGGTTCAAGACCTTGATTTCACGATTAGCCGATCTTATTTTGTCAGAAAACCAATCCCAATTAACGGCCTGTTCAGGAAAGATACCCGTGTGCTTGAAATTAAAAGGTTTTAAGTTAAAGGTTAATGTCCCATAATGAATTTGCCACTGCTTTGGAAGGTTGATAAATTCCCATTCGCCCCCACCTTTTTCGCTTCTATGATAGTGCGCATTTTTCTTTTTCCAATCCGGAGCACTATAGCCGGTATCCCAAATTACTTGTGGATCGGGTCTTACGAGAAGATAGTCTCCAAATCTCTCTAATTTTTCTTTGTTAGTGCAGTCTATAACTTCATAGTCTTTCCATTTATCAGCTAGCCACATACTATACCTCTTTTAAACAATATTTTAGATAAATTATTATATCACAGTAAAGACTTAATAGAAAGTTGCGATAGATAATATCGATAAATAGATAATTATATATAAAAACCCGATTTGAAGTAAAGGGGCAAGAGTAATAATATATATCATAGGTACTAATGGATTATTTACATAGTTGGGATAGAGGTATATATTATGTTTATTGATATGCACATGCATGAAAAAACCTTTTCAGCTGATAGTTTTCTAAGCTTAAAGGAAATGGTTGAAATAGCGAGAGTAAAAGGTCTGGGAGGCATATGTGTCACAGATCATGACGACATGGGACTTAAGGAATATGCAGCATGGTATTCAAAGAAGGAAGATTTTCCAATATTTGTTGGTATTGAGTACTACTCATTACAAGGTGATATAGTAGCTTTTGGTATTAATGACTACCCTAAAGTTAGAATTTCTGCACAGGAATTTGTTAATATGGTAAAAGAACAAAATGGGATATGTTTTGCGGCACATCCTTTCAGAGACAATAACAGGGGACTTGAGGATAATTTAGATACCATACAGGGACTTGATGGTGTGGAGGTCCTTAATGGAAACACATCGTTAAAGGCATGCATATTAGCCGACGAATATGTAAAGAAATATGGCTATATACCAATTGGTTCAAGCGATTGTCATATAAAAGAGAAGGTAGGAGTTTATGCTACCTATTTTCCGAGAGAAGTGAAAACACTCAAAGAATTAATAGAGGTATTTAAAGAAGGTGATGTAAAACCGGCATATTATTTCGAAGGGAAATATCATATTTTGGCAAATATTTGTTTACCAAAGACAACATCAGTGATAGAATATATCTATAACTGAATCACATCAGTTTTCTAAATAGGAGGTTTTGACATGGTTAAAGTAAACGCAATAGGGGATGTTTGCCCTACTCCGGTTATTAAAACAAAGAAAGCAATTGATAATATAACGGGTTCTGAAACAGTAGAGGTCTTAGTTGATAACGAGATAGCAGTTTCAAATGTTAGTAAATTTGGCGAGGAGTCCGGTGGTAAGGTTAAATCCGAAAAGTTAGGCGAAAAAGAATATAAAATTACTATTGAACTTGGGGAAGGAAATACTAAAAAAGAAGTAGTTGCCGGTACGAACTGTACAGACAATACGATAGTAGTTATTAACAGTAATATAATGGGAAGAGGAAATGATGAACTTGGAGGAGTACTTATTAAAGGATTCATCTATGCAGTATCTCAACTGGATGTGCTGCCTTCTCAGATGATTTTTTATAATGGAGGAGCAACACTTACTTGTGAAGGATCAGATTCATTAGAAGATTTACAATATATGGAATCGAAGGGTGTTGAAATTAAAACTTGTGGTACCTGCCTTGATTATTATAAATTAAAAGAAAAGCTTCAAGTCGGTCAGATTACAAATATGTATTCAATAGTTGAGGCGATGGATAATGCAGGTAAAATTATAATGCCTTAAATGGCTATGGGAGGATTAAGTGTCAGATATAAAACTTACTAGCTATAGCAAGACAGCTGGCTGAGCGGCTAAATTTGGTCCTGAGACCCTTGCCCAAGTTTTGAGCAAGTTACCGGGGTTTGAAGACCCCAATTTAATAGTGGGAATTGAAACGTCAGATGATGCTGCTATATATAAGATAAATGATGAAGTTGCAATGATACAAACAGTAGATTTTTTCACTCCAATAGTAGATGATCCTTATATGTTTGGACAGATAGCTGCAGCTAATGCTCTAAGTGATGTTTGGGCGATGGGTGGTGAGCCGAAGGTTGCCTTAAATATTGTAGGATTTCCGGCATGCTTAGATCCGGAAATACTGGGAGAGATTCTAAGAGGAGGGGCAGATAAGGTTAAAGAAGCAGGTGCTGTATTAGTTGGTGGTCATACAATTCAGGATGATGAACCAAAATACGGTCTTTGTGTATCCGGATTTGTTCATCCGAATAAGATTTTTAAAAACTATGGATGTAAACCGGGAGATATACTGATTCTGACGAAGCAAATAGGAAGTGGAATTATTAATACAGCTATTAAAGGTGAGATAGCAAGTGATGCAGCTATAAAGGAAGCTGAAACGGTAATGGCATCGCTTAATAAGAAAGCAAAGGATGTTGTTGAAGCATTCAATGTAAGTGCATGCACAGATATCACCGGATTTGGATTACTTGGTCACTGTGTTGAGATGGCAGAAGCCAGCGAAGTTAGTTTTACTCTAATGGTTAATGATATACCGTATATGCATGAAGCTGATAAATATGCTAAAATGGGGTTTATACCGGCAGGTGCATATAAAAATAGAGGCTTTTCAAGAAGCAAGATTGAAGCAGGCGAAGTAGATGAATATTTTCTTGATCTTCTCTATGATCCTCAGACATCCGGAGGACTTCTGATTAGCGTGGACAAAAACGATGTTGAAAAAGTAATGAATACTTTTGAAACAGCAGATATGGACACCAAATTTGCTGTTATAGGAGAGGTTACAAACAAGGGTGAAAAATTAATCACCCTAAAATAAATTGTAAAGGGGTAGATTATGGATAAAAATAAGATATTTAGAAATATTCCGAAGGTTGATATATTGTTAGAAAACGATATAGTTAAAAACCTTATTACAAAATATGGAAGAGAATGTGTTATATATGCTATTCGTGAGGAAACTGACATCCTGCGAAATGATATAAGCAAAATGAAAGAAGAGGATCAAGCACTTAAGCAACTTGATGCTCTTGTTTCACGTATAGAGAAAAATGTTTTGGATATGTTTAACCCAACAATGAAGCAGGTAATTAATGCTACGGGAACGGTATTACATACAAATCTTGGAAGAGCACCCATTTCGTCTAAACACCTAGAGCATCTTAATACGATAGCAAGTAAGTACTGTAACTTGGAGTATAATCTCGCTGAGGGTCAAAGAGGTGAGCGGTATTCACATTTTGAGAAGCTAATATGCAGATTGACAGGTGCGCAAGCTGCGATGGCAGTTAATAACAATGCTTCTAGTGTGTTGCTAATACTTAATTCACTGGCGAAGGACGGCGAGGCAATAGTTTCAAGAGGTGAGCAAATTGAAATAGGTGGAAAGTTCAGAATTCCCGATGTAATGGAAGCTAGTGGAGCTAGGATGGTTGAAGTGGGAACAACAAATAAGACTCACTTGGAAGATTATACAGAGGCTATCACCGAAGAAACAAAGGCCATCTTAAAGGTTCATACCAGCAATTACGCAATAGTTGGTTTTACCGGGAGTGTTCCTATAGATGAACTTATTCCGGCGGCTAATGAGCATGATATTCCGGTTATTGAAGACTTGGGCAGTGGTGTTCTAATAGATTTAAGCAAGTATGGCCTTGAAAAAGAACCTACAGTTCAGGAGTCGGTTATGAAAGGCGCGGACGTAGTGTGTTTTAGTGGAGATAAATTACTTGGCGGGCCACAGGCAGGCATAATAGTGGGAAAGAAAAAATATATAGATATTATGAAAAAGAATCAACTTACACGTGCACTACGAATTGATAAATTTACGGCAGCAGCACTTGAGTTGGTATTTATGGAATACTTGAATGAAGATAAAGCAATAGAAAACATTCCAACGCTCAGGATGATAACCACATCGGTTACAGAGCTTGAAGACCGTGCGATGAAACTTTTATGGAAGTTAAAAAAGATGGATTTGCCGGCAACATTTACTACGACACCGTGTGAGTCACAAATAGGAGGAGGGTCTATGCCTCTTGCCAGACTAGAGAGTTCAGGTGTTGTAATTATACCGGATATGATAAGTGTAAATGAATTAGAAGAGAGATTCAGACATCTTCCTATTCCGATTGTAAGTAGAATAGTTAATGATGAAATACTACTTGATGTGAGAACTATGGAACCGGAGATGTTTGAGACGATAGCAACAATGTTCAAAGAAACAAAGGTATTTGAGGGATAAAGTATGAAACACATTATTGTAGGAACAGCGGGTCATATAGATCACGGAAAAACCACGCTTATCAAAGCGTTAACAGGCAGAAATACGGATAGATGGGAAGAGGAGCAAAGAAGAGGAATTACTATAGATTTAGGTTTTACATATTTTGACCTTCCTAGTGGCAATAGAGTAGGGATTATTGATGTACCCGGGCATGAAAAGTTCATTGGAAATATGACAGCAGGTGTAGTGGGCATGGATTTGGTACTTCTTGTAGTAGCTGCAGATGAAGGTATAATGCCGCAAACTAGAGAACATATGGATATATTACATTTGCTTGGTGTTTCTAAATGTATTGTTGTTTTAAATAAATGTGATTTAGTAGATGAAGAGTGGCTTGAGCTTGTGAAGGAAGAAATGCGTGATGAATTTAAAAGCACATTTCTGGAAAAAGCACCTGTTATACCTGTTTCAGCACAAACAGGCGAAGGAATATCCGCACTTGTGGCTAAGATGGACGAAATGACATCTAATGAGGTAGAAACTAAAAACATTAATACGATTCCTCGTCTTCCTATAGATCGTGTTTTCTCTCTATCAGGATTTGGAACAGTAATTACAGGGACATTACTGTCAGGAACGATAAAAAAGGAAGATGCATTGGAGATGTACCCTATTCTTAAAGAGTGCAGAATTAGAAGTATCCAGGTACATGGCGAAGACACAGTCACAGCATATGCAGGACAACGAGTGGCTATTAATATATCTAATGTAAAGAAAAGTGAGATTAAAAGAGGATGTGTTTTATCAGCACCAAATAATATGAAAAATACGGATTTGCTGGATGCAAGGCTTGAGGTTTTAAAGTCATCGAAAAGAGTTCTTACTAATCATAGCAGACTTCACTTATTTACAGGAACTGATGAAGTGTTATGCAGAGTTGTTTTATTAGACAAAGATGAAATAGGACCGGGGGAGTCCGGCTTTGTTCAGTTTAGATTAGAGAGAGAAATTGCTGTAAGAGAGAAGGATAGATTTATTGTAAGATTCTACTCACCTATGGAAACAATAGGGGGAGGAATGATACTTGAATCAAATCCTAAAATAAAGAAGCGATTTAAAGACGATGCAATAGAGGAACTAAAGCAGAAAGAATCCGGGAGCAGTTCGGATGTTATTTATCTGCGTATTAAAGAGCAAAAAGAAAACTTCATTACGATAAAAGAATTAGCCAAGGTTACAGCGAGAACGATGATAGAGGTAGAGACTGATGTTCATGAGTTGGAATCAGATAAGAAAATTGTCATGCTTAAGTCGAATAAAGAAACATTTTTAATTACATCAGAAGGCTTTACAAATATCACTGATAAATTAATAAACATCTTAAATGATTATGAAAAACTACATCCATATCGTTTTGGAATGAAGAAAGCAGAAGTGATAACTACTCATTTCAAAGATATAAAGCGAACAATATTTGATTTGTATATTGAGTCATGCGTAAACCTAAAGTTAATAGAACGTATAGATGAATTTGTTCACACCAATGGTTATGAAGTGAAAAAAGATGATGTATATAACGAGGTTAGAAATAAAACATTAAAAGTACTTGATTCGGCAGGGTATGACTTCATAAGGTATACTGAGATAGAATATGGCAAGATAAAGCCGGATATTTGTAACGATATCATCAATGTCATGCTGACTAAGCATGAAATAGTTAAACTAAATGATGAATTTTATTCCACTAGCAAACTGATAAATGAAGCTGCGGATAAGATTAAGGAAGAACTTAAAAAGGATGGAATTATAACTATTGCACAGGTACGAGATATTTTCAATACAACGAGAAAGAGTGCAAAACCAATTCTTGAGTATATGGATTACATCAAAGTTACAAAGAAAACGGGAGCAGAGAGTGAGAGGGTGTCATACTAATGAATTTAAAGCAGATTGAGGCATTTGTACAAGTAGCAGAAGTAGGAAGTTATTCAAAAGCAGCAAAGAAGATGTACTTAACACAACCTACGGTAAGTGCACATATTTTCTCTCTTGAAAAGGAATTAAACGCAAGACTTTTTATTCGAAATACGAAAGAGGTTTATTTGACTGAAGAAGGCAGAAATCTATATAAGTATGCAAAGGAAATGATTGACCTTGAGAGAAAAATCGAAGAAATCTTTTCAGGAAATGAAGCGGAAAGCGCTAATGGTATCACAATTGCAGCATCTACAATACCGTCACAATATTTATTACCTGAAATAATAATACATTATAGAGATAAGTACCCCAATGAGCAACTTAAAATAGTAGAAACTGATAGTCTCAATGTTATTACCAGAATCATAGACCACGCAGTAGATGTGGGATTTACCGGCACTGTACTAGATAAAAAACATTGCAAATATATACCGTTTTACCGAGATAATCTGGTTATTATCACACCTAACAATGAACATTTTAGAGAGCTGGATGAAGATATAATGTCTGATTTACATTGGATTTGTGATGAGCCTATCATAGTAAGAGAAGAAGGATCCGGAACTAGAAAAGAAGCTGAAAAGCAACTTAAGGTCAGCGGAATTGATATGTCTGAATTAAATATTGTTGCGACAATTGAAAACCAAGAAACTATAAAGAAATCTGTAAGCCAAGGAATGGGAATATCGATTCTTTCGGAACTTGCCGTTAAGGATGAAAAAGAAAGAGGAAAACTTTTAACTTTTAAGATTCCAAAAGCTGATCAGGGTAGAAATATAAATCTGGTATATAATAAAAACTACCCTCTTTCTCGCTCGGTTCAACGTTTTATTAGAATTGTTGAGGAGATGAAGTACACTTAAATTACTTTAAAAAAAATAAGCCACAGGACTTATAGACACAAACTATAAGACTAGTGGCTTATAGAATTTAACACTTTGATAAATGTTCTGTCAAAGAATATAATTTACTAGAAAGGGTGTTTATTATGATATATCTTGATAATGCAGCAACCACAATGAAAAAGCCGAGTTCTGTTATAAAAGCAGTGACACAAGCGATGACTTCTTTTGGGAATGCAGGTAGAGGCGCAAGCAGTGCCTCATTGGATGCAGCCCGAACTATATACAATGCACGTGAAGCGGTTAGCCGTTTTTTCAGTGTAAATAATCCAAGGCAGGTAGTGTTCACTTCAAATTCGACCCAAGCACTCAATATGGCAATAAGAGGAATTCTTGTTCCCGGTGACCATGTAGTCACAACCATCCTTGAACATAATTCGGTATTACGTCCTCTATATGAGATGGAGGAAAACGGAGTAGAGGTAACATTTGTAGATAGTGATAATAAAGGGAATATTTCATACAAAGATATAGAAGATGCAATCAGAAGCAATACAAAACTCATAGTAACCACCCATGCATCCAATCTAACCGGAAATGTTTTGGATGTGAATAAAATTGGTGAAATAGCAAAGGCTAATAATGTTTTATATGCAGTCGATGCTTCACAAACAGCAGGAGTATTTCCTATTAATTTTAATGAAATGAATATAGATTTACTTGCTTTCACGGGTCATAAGGGCTTGCTTGGACCACAAGGGACCGGGGGGCTATGCGTAAGAGAGGGAGTTGAATTGAAGCCTATAATAAGCGGTGGAACAGGTATTCAGACATTTAGTAAAACACAACCTAAAGAGATGCCGTCAAGGCTCGAGGCAGGCACCCTTAATGCCCATGGCATAGCAGGACTTCTTGCCGGTATAGAATACATTGAGTCAGAAGGAATAGATAAAATCAGAGAAAAAGAACAAGAGCTTATGTTACAGTTCTATGATGGCGTAAAAAAAATAGATGGCATAAAATTTTATGGAGATTTTGATACTAATATTAGATGTCCGATAGTGAGTCTTAATTTTAAAGAATATGACTCAGCAGAAGTGAGTGACGAACTCCTTAGCGAATATGGTATTGCAACAAGATCAGGGGGTCATTGTGCGCCATTAATGCATGAGAGATTCGGAACAGGGGAGCAGGGCATGGTAAGGTTTAGCTTCTCTCATTTTAACACAAATGAGGAAGTGAGTATGGCAGCAAGTGCTGTGAAACAAATAGCATTATAAATATATAACAGGAGGAATGAGATATGAAACTATTAAACTCAAAATGGAAGTTGGCAGTAGTCGGGGGACTGTGTGGGCTAATCGCAGTATGCCTGGCCATATTTGGTAATCCTGCAAATATGGCTTTTTGTATTGCCTGCTTCATTAGAGACACTGCGGGTGCATTAGGTATGCATCAAGCTGAGGTAGTACAGTATGCAAGACCGGAAACAATTGGTCTCGTAGTAGGTGCACTAATCATTTCACTCGCTACAAGGGAATATAAATCTACAGCAGGTTCATCACCGATGACTAGATTTATACTTGGCATTATTATTATGATAGGTGCACTTATTTTCCTCGGGTGTCCACTTAGAATGATAATTCGTATGTCCGCAGGAGACTTAAATGCGTGGGTTGCACTTATAGGATTTGCTTTGGGAATAGGTACGGGAGTTATTTTCTTGAAGAGAGGATTTAGCCTTGGACGAGCTCATGCGACTAGTAAAGGAAGCGGCATGGCGATTTCAGTTCTTGCAATAGGAATCCTTATTCTAGCGGTATTTACTTCGCTATTAAAGGTAAGCGAAGCAGGGCCGGGAAGTATGCATGCACCGATTATAATGTCACTCATTGGTGGATTATTATTTGGAGCATTAGCTCAAAAGACAAGAATGTGTTTTGCAGGAAGCATAAGAGATATCATGATATTAAAGAACTTTGACTTAATTAGTGTTATCGGTGGATTTTTCGTTGTTATGTTAATATTTAACATTGCATATGGTAATTTCACTATAGGCTTTAATACACCCGGAATTATAGCTCATTCAGAACATTTATGGAATATTTTGGGTATGTACGTTGTTGGTTTTGCAGCTGTTCTTGCAGGAGGATGCCCACTTCGTCAACTTATATTAGCAGGTCAGGGATCAAATGATTCAGCAGTCATGGTCATTGGTATGCTTATAGGGGCAGCGATTTGCCACAACTTCGGTTTAGCATCCAGTGGGACATCTACTAATGCTGAAACAGGTGAACTTGTTAAAGGAGCTGTTACAACTAATGGTAAAGTTGCTTGTATAATATGTATTGTAGTATTGTTTATAATCGCATTTACGCATAACAGAAAAGACGAAAAAGCATAGAGGGTAGTTGCATTTTAAGATGTTAAATAGTATTATACGAAAGGTAGGTATAAATATGGTAGAAGTGGATGCAAGAGGTTTATCGTGTCCGGAACCGGTTATGATGGCAAATGATGCACTTAAAGCAGGGGGAAGCATTAAAGTTCTAGTTGACGAAGCTCATCAAAGAACAAATGTAGAAAAACTTGCAAAAGACAAGGGCAAAAAGGCTACATCGACGGAGAAGGACGGATACTTTGAAGTGGTGATAGAATAAGAATGAGACAAAAAGAACTAAGACTTATAGTGACGTTCCATACAACGGCAGATGCCATGGCAATGGAGAAAGTGGCGAAAAATGAACATTTATCCGGTAGATTGATACCGGTGCCAAGAGTCATTTCTTCAGGATGCGGACTTTCATGGAGTTCGCCATTAGAAGAACGAGAGCGTGTTTTAATAGTTATGAAAGATGCCGGCATTGACCAAGAAGAGTTACATGAGTGTATGGTATAGAATTATTAGTGAAAACAGTAAAGAAGTGCTGTCAGGATAATACCCGACAACACTTCTTTCTAATTTTGATTTATTTGTCAAATCCTGAAACGAAGGATCCAAGGAGTGTAGGCAATAGCCTATCACTATATTCCGTAAGACTGAACTTGCCCTTATATAATGAAAAGTCATATAGTAAAGCACGTTCGAACATAGCGTAGTAGTGCATCAACTCATCGGCAGTGCTGCTGTTATGAAATTCACCGGAGCTAAGTCCCTCCTCAATGATTTCGGTGGTCCAAGTGTAATAAAATCTTTTTTGATCAGAAAGTGACTTTTTGTCCTTAGTTATTAGTTGCGAAGAATATAAGTATGCCAATAGGTTAATGTCAACACTTTTTTCTATCATAAAGAATAACTCATGATTAAGAAATAGTAGTTTGTCATATGCTGATAAAGCAGGATCGATCACTTCAATTAGTTCTTCATATTTTTGGTCAAACAAATATGACAAAGAATTAAGCAAAGACTCTTTTCCCTTAAAATAATGGTAGAAAGTTCCCTTGGAAGTCTTGGAAACCGCAATTATCTCATCAACTGTAGTGCTGTCGTATCCATTTTTATAAAATAGATTCCAAGCTGATTTAACTATTCGACTTTTAGTTGATTGTCGCTTTCTTGCCATACAACTTATCCTTTCGTTTATCCTACTACAAATCCATATTTAAGTGGGTCATCACCATCTATAATATATGTGCCGGTACCAGTAACATAGGCACTTCCGGTTATCTGAGGAATTACAGCTTTAAAATCTCCAACCTTTGTTTCTTCAACAATAACTCCTTTAAAACGTGAGCCGATAAAGCTTTCATATACAAATGGATCTCCAATCTTAATTTCATCTCTTGCGTACAGAGTGGCAAGTTTAGCACTTGTTCCCGTTCCACAAGGTGAACGGTCTGCCATGCGGTCTCCAAAAATAACAACATTCTTTTTATCAGCACCCTCAGAAGCTTTGTCAGAGTAAAACTCTACTAAATCACAAGAAGTTATATCCAGCGTAGGATGTTGCATCTCTACTTCTTTATTGATTTGCTCCATCATTTTCATACCAAGATCAGTAATTGAAGGAATATTTTTAGCATTGATTTCAATTCCCAGCTTATCAACATTTACCAAAGCAAAGAAGCTTCCACCAAATGATATATCATAAGTGATTTCCATGCCGTCAACAGTTGTCTTCAAATTCTCTTTATATAAGAAAGCAGGAACGTTGGTTAATGTAACGTTTAGTACTTTACCATTTTTTACTTCAGCCTTTGTTTTAATTATTCCTGCAGGAGCCTCTAATATAACTTCAGTAAATGGTTCTTTAGCTTCAACTAAGCCACCCTCAATAATAGCAGTAACTGAGCCAATGGTTCCATGTCCGCACATGTTGAGATATTCACCTGTATCCATGAAAAAAACTGCAAAATCAGCTTCTTTATCGATAGGTTCCGTAAGGTAAGCACCAAACATATCGTGATGACCTCTTGGTTCATACATCAAAGCTTGACGATACTTGTCATAATGCTCAGCTAAATAGTGCTTTCTTTCAATAGGAGTATTTCCTTTGAGTTCAGGAAAGCCTGATAAAAGAATTCTAGTAAATTCTCCTACGGTATGAGTGTCGATTGCTTTGAATGATGCCTCATAAGCATCAAGGTTTAATTTTGGATTGATTTCCATGTCAAATTCCTCCTTCAATGAATTATGGCTTATAGATATTCTCTATAAATTATATTTAAACGCATTTTAAATTCCCCAATTTTCATGCGTTTAGTTCATACCAAAAATTTTAAGTAAATCGCTAGAATGTTTAAAATATAACGATTAGACTGTAGTCTAGGGCGTCGTTCAGTTTTATAATTTCATTATGGATGAAAAGTCTCTAAAAGTCAATGGTTTTTTGCGTTTACTAAAAGCTTTAAAATGATGTTGAAAAAAGAATAAAAGTATGGTATGTTAGGTTTACAAAAGCCACTATGGGGGTAGATGGGTGACTGGTGTGCCTCCTAGTCTTCAAAACTAGTGTTGGGCGTTAAGAGCGTCCTGGGTGGGTTCGATTCCCACATGCCCTCGCCAAAAAAATGTGGTTAAATAAAAGACAATTCAATTATATAAACTTTCTATAAATAAAAGTTATAAAGGGTGCAATTGGGGAATTGTAGACTTATAATTATAGTAGCAAATATTTATTTTACATATTTATTTACACAAAAAGGAGAATATGTCATGAGAAACGTGCAGATACTGCTAAGACAGCATGTGGGAGCACCTTGCGAGGCGATAGTAAAGCCGGGAGACGAGGTTAAAATGGGAACCCTCATCGCAACTCCTACAGGTCTTGGTGCAAATATCTTTTCAAGTGTTTATGGTGTTGTAGAAGAGATAAAGGAAGATCGTATTATAATCAAACCTGACAAGGAACAGAAAGAGGAGTTTGTGCCTATAAAGGAAGGCGATCATTTGGATATGATCAAAGAAGCCGGAATTGTAGGTATGGGTGGTGCAGGATTTCCAACGGGAATCAAACTATCTACCCCAATCGAAGGTGGATATGTTTTGGTTAATGCTGCAGAGTGTGAACCGGGATTGTATCACAATATTAGACAGATTGAAGAAGATGTCTGTAGAACGGTAAAGGGACTTAAGTATTGTATGGAGATAACCAAAGCCGCCAAAGGTATATTTGCTATTAAGGTAAAGAATACTAAGGCTATCGAAATACTTAGGGAGGCTATCAAGGATGAACCCGATATCACGATTCATTTATTGGCGGATATTTACCCAATGGGAGAAGAGCGTGCAGTAGTTAGAGAGTGCCTTGATAAGTTGTTAGGTGTTGACCAATTGCCATCAGCGGCAAACTCAGTTGTTATTAATGTTGAGACGATTCTAAGAGTCACAGAAGCTATTGAAGAAAGGAAACCATGCTATAGTAAGAATCTGACTGTTATAGGACAGATGAATGACGGTAATGCACCGCATGTATACATGGATGTTCCGGTTGGTATGTCGGTAGCGGATTTGCTTGAAGAATCAAGTGGTGTTAAAGAACCGATTGGGGAAATTATTCTCGGTGGACCATTTACAGGTAAAGCAACTGACACTGAAGCACCTATTACTAAAACTACAGGTGGAATAATAGCAACTATGGAATTTATGGATTTCCATGGCGCTAACACAGGCATTCTTATTTGTGCTTGTGGTGGTAATGAGGAACGTATGCGAGATGTTGTGGAAAAAAACAACGGCAAAGTTGTATCAGTCACAATGTGCAAACAAGCGGTTGAGATGAAAAGCGGTGCTCTCAAATGCGAAGATCCCGGAAATTGCCCGGGACAGGCTGAAAAGTGCCTTAAAATGAAGAAAGACGGAGCAGAATATATTATTATAGGAAATTGTTCCGACTGTTCAAATACAGTTATGGGGTCAGGGCCTAAGATGAAACTTAAAGTAGTTCACCAAACTGACCATATAATGAGAACAATTGGTCATCCGTTATTTAGACATCTTACAATTTCCAAAAAGGTTGATCAGTTACCGAACGGTAAGTAAATTTAGGTATTACTATTACATACGGATAGGGAAGGGACCCCGAATCCCTTTGCTTTACAGAAAATGTATTGAGAGGTCTGTACTTTCGTTTGTAATTGTCATATACAAAACTTAATATGTATTAAACTAACAAGGAGGTAAAAAATATGTCAATCACAGCTGAAACAGCTAAAGAACATGCAAAAGATCCTGCGGTACTTTGCTGTAGAAGAGAAGCAGGTCAGGTTATTTCTGCTTCAGATCTTGAAGATCCGGCAATTTTTGACGATTTGGTGGATTCAGGACTGCTTAGTCTGGATGGTGCACTAACTATCGAACAAGTTGTCGGAGCAACTCTTACTAAGACAAGTGATTCACTTAGTCCACTAACGGCAGATGTTTTAGAAGGCGTGAATGTAGTCGAAGAAGCACCGGTTGCCGAGGCTAAAGATGAAGAAACAGCGGATATATCGGCTGTTGCGCCAGCTCAAGCTCAAGTGGTTTCTAAATCAGGTGGAGTCATGAAAATCCATATAGGAGAAGGTAAAGATATCAATCTTGAAATTCCGATGGGTGGAAGTGGCGGAGCTGCAACTGTAGTTCCTGTGGATGCTAGCAGCGTAGCGCAAGCAGCACAAGGCGTACAGGCAGAAACACCACAAGAAGAAAAAGTAGTAAGAACATTAACCAGAAAACATTTCAAAATCACAGAGGTAAAGAGAGGACCGGAAACAAAGGTTGAAGGAACGACACTTTACATTCGTGAAGGAATTGAAAAAGAATGTGTAGACTCTCAGGATTTAGTAGTGGATTTAAAACTTGATGTTATCCATCCTGCAGATTATCATACATATTCAGAAACTATCATGGACGTACAGCCTATTGCTACAAAAGAAGGCGAAGATGAAGTTGGTAGTGGAGTTACGAGGGTTCTTGATGGCGTCGTAGTTATGGTTACAGGTACTGATGAAAACGGAGTTCAAATTGGTGAATTTGGTTCTTCAGAAGGATATTTGGACGAAAATATTATGTGGGGACGTCCCGGATGCCCTGAAAAAGGCGAGATATTTATCAAGACTCAGGTAACAATCAAAGAACATACAAACATGGAAAGACCGGGACCATTAGCAGCTCATACAGCTACTGACCACATTACTCAGGAAATACGAGAAGTAATGAAAGCGCTTGATGAAAGTATGGTAGTCGACTCTGAAGAGTTTGTTCAAAAGAGAAGACCGGGCAAGAAAAAAGTAGTAATTGTTAAGGAAATAATGGGACAAGGTGCTATGCATGATAACCTATTATTACCTGTAGAACCGGTTGGTATATTAGGCGGTAAGCCAAATGTAGACTTAGGTAATGTTCCTATATGTGTTTCACCTCTTGAAGTACTGGATGGTTGTGTACATGCGTTAACATGTATCGGACCTGCTTCTAAAGAGATGTCAAGACACTACTGGAGAGAGCCACTTGTTCTTGAGTGCTTATATGATGATGAAATTGATCTTTGTGGTGTTGTATTTGTTGGAAGCCCACAGATTAACGCAGAGAAGTTCTATGTATCTAAACGTGTAGGTATGACAGTTGAAATGCTGGATGCTGATGGTGCATTTGTTACAACAGAAGGTTTTGGAAATAACCACATCGACTTTGCAAGTCATCATGAGCAAATCGGTATGAGAGGTATTCCTGTAGTTGGTATGTCATTCTGTGCAGTACAAGGCGCGCTTGTTGTTGGTAACAAATACATGGTTTCCATGGTTGATAACAACAAATCAGAATCAGGTATTGAAAATGAAGTACTTGGATGCAACACTCTTTGCCACGAAGATGCATTACGTGCTCTTGCGATGCTTAAGGCACAAATGTCAGGTGAAAGTGCTAAGGCAGCAGAGAAGAAATGGAATCCAAATGTAAAATCTACTAATATTGAATTAGTATCAAATGTTACAGGTAAACCAATTGAACTTGTTGAAAATGAGCAATCACTTCCGATGAGTGAGAAGAGAAAAGCAAAATACGATTAGGTGATGCAGATGAAATACGGTGACAAAATCATTAAAATGGAAGGCGTAATTGTAGAAGTTCATGATGGGTGTGTGGCTATAGACTTAAAAGGCCGCTTGGGGTACCTTAAGATTCCTATGAGGATGCTGATTACTGATTATGAGATAAAAGTAGGTCAGGAAGTGGCTTGGAATATGAGCTTTGTTGAACAGTTGGGGCCGGAAGTAAATGATAAGTACATTAGTAATCTGGATACATATAATAAGCGCCAGGAAGAAATGCGCATAAAGAACCATAAAAGTAAGGAGGTAAAATAATGAGTTTAACAGTCGTTAAAGGAATGCAATCAGAAATATTCGTTCCTATTACTCCTCCATCAGTGTGGGCTCCTGTAACAAAAGAGTTAAAGGATATGTCAATAGCTCTTGCTACTGCAGCAGGTGTTCATAAGAAGGAGCAGGAGAGATTTAATCTTGCAGGTGACTTCACATGGAGAAAGATTGAAAACACAGTACCATCAAGTGACCTCATGGTTTCGCATGGTGGATATGATAACGGTGATGTTAACAAAGACATCAACTGTATGTTCCCTATTGATAGAATTCATGAGTTGGCAAAAGCCGGATTTATCAGAGCTTGTGCACCTGTTCACGCAGGATTCATGGGTGGTGGTGGAAACCAAGAAAAATTCAAACACGAAACAGGTCCACAGATAGCAGAATTATTTAAGTCAGAAGATGTTGATGCAGTTCTTCTGACTGCAGGCTGAGGTACCTGTCACCGCTCTGCAGTATTGGTGCAGAGAGCGATTGAAGAAGCCGGAATACCTACAATAATTATTGCGGCTCTTCCACCGGTAGTACGTCAGACCGGAACACCACGTGCGTCAGCTCCATTAGTTCCTATGGGTGCAAATGCAGGTGAACCTAACAATGTAGAGATGCAGACAGATATCGTCAAAGCTACATTGGAATTACTAGAAACAATACAAACACCAGGAAAGATTGTACCATTGCCTTACGAATATCATGCTAAGGTATAACTAGTACTAATTACTGAGGCAGATGATTTTCATCTGCCTCTTTTTCTATAAAAATATATTTTACATATGGAGGAGCAAAGTATGCCGGAAAATGTAAAAGACTTGAGACGTTTAGTCATTAAGTCATATCATATGACAAATATTGAGCTTGCAGATGAAAACAAAATATCAGTAGACGGCAAGTTTACGATTGATAAATCGATACTTCCTAGTTTAATAGAAGAAGAGAAAAATATCGTGGATATCGACATACAAATAATTAAGCCGGGTGAACACGATAGATATACGAATACGATTATGGACATTATTCCCATATCCACTAAGGTTCTTGGTAAAATAGGAGAAGGGATTACACATACAGTAACAGGGGTTTACGTAATGCTAACAGGTGTTGATACTGATGGTAAGCAGACGCATGAGTTTGGCTCTTCAGAAGGGAACTTGAAAGAACAACTATATTTGAACAGAGCCGGAACGCCCGGAGATGATGATTATATCATTTCATTTGACGTTACACTTAAATCACATATGGGTCAGGAAAGAAAAGGCGTAGATGCAGCACACAATGCATGTGATAGATTCATACAAATCTTTAGGGACCAACTAAAGAAATTCAAAGGAGATCTTGCTACTGAGCGTCATGAATATCACGACGTAGTGCGCTCCGGTAAAAAGCGAGTGCTTATAGTAAAACAAGTAGCGGGTCAAGGTGCCATGTATGACACGCACCTGTTTGGCAAGGAACCGCAAGGTATGGAAGGCGGTAGGTCAATAATCGACCTTGGAAACATGCCAGTAATTGTAACACCCAATGAATATAGAGACGGAATTATTCGCTCGATGCAGTGAACCTAGAACACTTAGCGAGGTACTTATGAACTTCGTTATATAATCAAAGGAGAAAACGATATGGGAATAGGACCATCAACTAAAGAAACATCATTACACCATTTCCGTGATCCGCTATTAGACGTAGTATCTTCAGATGAAGACTTAGACCTCATGGGAATAGTCCTTGTCGGAACACCTGATGACAATGAAGATAAACTCATGGTGGGAACGAGAACGGCTGTGTGGGCTGAATGTATGCGAGCTGACGGAGTGATTATATCATCTGATGGCTGGGGAAACTCGGATGTAGATTATACAAATACATGTGAACAACTAGGTATACGGGGAATTCCGGTCACCGGTTTGAAGTTTAGTGGAAAAGTTGCAGGATTTGTAGTTACCAATAATTACCTGGATGGAATTTTAGATATAAACAAGAGTGAAGAAGGTGCAGAAACTAATATAGTCGGAGAAAATAATATGGTTGAGCTTGATTGTAGAAAGGCTACTGCCATGCTCAAACTTAAAATGCGCCAAAAGGACTCTTAAAATTGATATAAAAAAGAAAAAGCACGACATCAGCGTCGTGCTCTTTCTTTTTGGTATGTCATTGAGAGGTTTTCTCGTTGCATTGCAGTTTTGTATTTTATACACAAAGCTGGGGAATGCTCCTCATAAAGAGGATGTATAATAATTGTAGAATACAATCGCAAGATGCTCTTGGGGGGAATCATCGGCGAAAGTATTACTGCAAGTACAACCAATTTAGTGCTTTACTTGTTTAAAGCAACGCCTTAAACAAGTCTAGAATACCACTTTACCACTGTCTTGTCAATCAAAAGTTCATAAAAATTTTATACTCTAACTAGTCGTGCGCGACGATTTGCAAAGCAAATTAGAGCTTGCACGGCTAGTAAGATACAGTTATATATGATACAATCAATATAGTTTGAAACAAGGGGGAGGAAATAATGACCACACAGTACAAAGTAAAAACGATACATACCAAGCAAATGCTCTTAGATTTTATCAAGTTTTCTTATAGAATCAATCATCCGAAATCTAAGTATCGTCTCTTTATCATGAGCTTAGGATTAATTTTAATCGGATTTGTGGCAATAGGGCATAGTATTCCTATTACTATAGGAGGAATCGGAATCGGAACCTTGCTTCTAATAATGACTCTGCTTAGAAATCAAATTGCTTTTGTAAGACTAAGTGCCGGGGATGAGTTGTATCAAACTAAGAGGCCCATAGAAATAATATTTGGTCAAGCCGAGTTTATAATAGATGAAGGTGTACCGGATAATTTATCTCATATTAAATATGGCGAAATAAATCAGGCGTATAAGGATAAAAGAAACTATTATCTTCTTATTAATAATCAAGACCTGCAAGTAATCCCGTATGAAAGCTTTATACAAGGTGAAAGTGATAGATTTGAATCGTTTGTTTCGCAGAAAGTCGGGAAACCAATTTATAACATGTCGGTTCCTCTACAAGAAAGAATTAGACTAATGAATGAAGCTAGAAAGCAAAGTGAGCAACTACATGATAAGAAAGTAGAAGAGAAAAGAAAAGAAAGTAAAAATAAAAAGAATAAGTGAAAAGAATAAAAAAAGCTGTTGCACAAAACGTACAAACGTTAAGGCAACAGCTTTCTTTTATTTAAATATAGGATTCTTTATTATGCAGCTTTAGAAGCATCTCTAAAGAATGTGATTGATGTAAATACCATTACACAGATTATTACCCATGTAAGAACTGTAAGTGGTAAGCTCTTAACAATGAGATAAGCAACTAAAACACCGATAACACCAAAAACTGTAAGCATGACAGAAGCTTTTCTATCATATCTTCCTTCTTTAACAAAGCGCATACCTGCAGATGGCATTAGGAATGCACAAGATCCCATCATAATTGGGAATGCAGCTGAGATATTCATGCCGAGTGCACTAACAAGAGCCATACAAGGTGCATAAAGTCCAAGGCCTATTGTCATAAGTGCTCCTAGGAAGAAGTTTATTACAATACCGATCACTAACCTAACGCCGGTTAATGCTGTTAGTGTTCCCTGTGCTCCGAATGGTCCCCAAGACATCATTCTGCAAACCATTACGATAGCGAGTCCGATAAGAGCACATCCAAGTGCTATACGTACATATTTTACAGTCCATTTAGATACTATGCCTGCACCGATAACAGCGCCGACAACTGATGCTGCAATCATACCAATTAAGGTAAGAGGTGCAATTTCAATTAATCCGAAGAATAAAACTGCTTCTAATACTACCGGTATAGTATCACCTACATTAAGAGTACCCGGCATAACTTCATCAGGTGAGGACTTGGTAAATTTAAATCCAGCCTGTGTAGTTGCAAAACTTCCTATTCCAAGTGTGTCAAGGAAGTTGGTTATAGCACCGATAAGTGCTAATGGAATCATCTTCTTTCCGTCAAAGTCCTCTTTGTGTGCGATACAGTCTTTTATAAAAAACACTGCAAATACTGCGGTCCAAGCGATAAGGACAATTCTTAAAATCAATACTGCGCTCATAATAACATCCCTCCAGATTCATATTTGTACGTTAATAGATTAAAATAATAAAACGAACAGAGCTTTTAAAAATGTTATTACCCCGAATAATAACATGAGTCTATAAGTGCTGTTCTGTATTAATTTTAGCAATGTGTTAAGAAAAAGTCAAGAAATACTAGGCAATATGTATAGTTTGCACGAAAAAAGGTAGTTTATTTTATGCAAAACAACAAAGAGACAGAAAAAACCAATGTAGAGAAAAAAGAACTTGCATTTGATATCTCATTAGTATATACTAATAGGGCTGTGACATGATAGCGTTGAAGCGTGAGGTTGCTACTTATTTATAGTAGGTTTTCCGCGGAGCGAATGTCAAGTTAGGAAACTGGCGACAAGTCACTGTACGAATTCGAATGTCCACCAATGGAGTGGAAACAACGTGTGAGTAACTCACGACACACACGGAAGAGTGTACAGTCACCGCTTGTCGTACTGATGTTTAAAAGTACGAAAAGGAGGCGACTTTTTTTATGGCAAGTCAAGTAATGAGAATCACATTGAAGGCATATGATCACCAATTGGTAGATGCATCTGCAAAGAAGATTATTGAAACTGTAAAGAAGAATGGGGCACAGGTAAGCGGACCGGTACCACTTCCAACTAAGAAGGAAGTAGTTACGATATTAAGAGCGGTTCACAAATACAAAGACTCCAGAGAGCAGTTCGAACAAAGAACTCACAAGAGACTTATCGATATCGCTACACCAACTCAGAAGACAGTTGATGCTTTATCAAGACTGGAAATACCCGCAGGCGTGTATATTGATATCAAAATGAAAAACAAATAAAAACAGTAATCCGAAAATGTAGGATGAACGTGTAATTCACGTTCCGCTGTATATTAGGAGGTAAAATAATGAAGAAAGCAATCTTAGCTACAAAAGTCGGAATGACTCAAGTGTTTAGCGAAGACGGTACTCTTACACCGGTTACAGTACTTCAGGCAGGGCCTTGTGTTGTAACGCAGATTAAGACAGAAGATAATGATGGATACAGTGCAGTTCAAGTTGGTTTTGTTGATATGAAAGATAAGATTATTAACAAAGACAAAGGTGGAAAGAAAGAAATAGCACATCCTCATGGAGCAACTAAAGCAGAACAAGGACATTTTAAGAAGGCCGGAGTATCAAGTAAGAGATTCGTTAAAGAATTCAAGCTTGAGGGAGAATATGAACTCGGAGCTGAAATCAAGGCTGACATTTTTGAGGTTGGCGATAAGATAGATGCAACTGCAACATCAAAGGGTAAAGGATTCCAAGGCGCGATTAAAAGACATAACCAAAGTCGTGGACCTATGACTCATGGTTCTAAATTTCATCGTCACGCCGGTTCAAACGGTTCGGCTTCTGACCCGAGTAAAGTATTTAAAGGAAAGAAGATGCCGGGACATATGGGAAGTGATACTATTACAATCCAGAATCTTGAAGTAGTAAAGATAGATGCTGAAAACAACTTACTGCTGGTAAAAGGATCTGTACCGGGACCTAAAAAGTCTTTAGTAACTATTAAAGAAGCGGTAAAAGCAAACTAGGCTTTATCAGTAGGAAGGAGGAAGACTAAAGATGGCTAACGTATCTGTTTTTAATATCGAAGGTAAAGAAGTAGGAACTATCGATTTAAATGATGCAATTTTTGGTGTTGAAATCAACGAACACCTTGTACATATGGCAGTTGTCAATCAACTTGCTAACAATCGCCAAGGAACACAGAAGGCAAAAACACGTTCTGAAGTTTCCGGTGGAGGAAGAAAACCATGGAGACAAAAAGGAACAGGACATGCAAGACAGGGCTCAACTAGATCTCCACAATGGAAAGGCGGCGGAGTTGTATTTGCGCCGGTACCGAGAGATTATTCATTCAAGATGAATAAAAAGGAAAAGAGAGCTGCACTTAAGTCAGTACTTAGTGCTGCAGTGGCTGACAAGAGATTTATTGTTCTTGACGAAATGAAATTTGATGAAATTAAAACAAAGAATTTCGCTTCAGTACTTAACAACTTGGATGTGAAAAAAGCACTAGTAGTATTAGAAGATGGAAATAAAAATGTAGAACTCTCTGCAAGAAATATTTCAGCAGTAAAAACTGCAAAAACTAATACAATCAATGTATATGACATCTTAAAATACAACACAGTAATAGTAACAAAAGCTGCTGTTGCAAATATTGAGGAGGTGTACGCATAATGGCAGATATTAAATATTATGATGTAATCCTTAAACCAATCGTAACTGAGAAAAGCATGGAGCTAATGAGTGATAAAAAATATACTTTTGAAGTACACACAGATGCTACCAAATCTCAGATAAAAGAAGCTGTTGAGAAGATGTTTGACGGCGTTAAAGTTAAAAATGTAAACACAATGAACGCTTTAGGAAAGAAGAAAAGAGTTCGTGGAAAAATGCAGTATGGTTTAACTGCAAAATCTAAGAAGGCAATTGTTCAATTAACAGAAGCAAGTGCTGAGATTGAGATATTCCAAGGATTGTAAAATATCCGAGCATACGGTGCAATTCCGTGATAATAATAATTAGCACAACCGAAAGGAGATACACCATGGGAATTAAAACATATCGCCCATATACGCCTTCAAGAAGACAAATGACCGGATCTGATTTCGCTGAAATCACAAAGACTACACCGGAAAAATCACTTCTAGCTCCTAAGAGCAGACAGGCAGGACGTAATAACCAAGGTAAAATTACAGTTAGACACCGCGGAGGCGGAGCTAAGAGACAATATAGAATCATCGACTTTAAGAGAAAGAAAGATGGAATTCATGCAAAAGTTGTAGGAATCGAATATGATCCTAACAGAACAGCTAATATAGCACTTATTTGCTATGAAGATGGAGAGAAGGCATATATCCTTGCTCCTGAAGGACTAAAGGTTGGACATAAGATAATGAATGGACCGGAAGCAGAGATTAAAAGCGGAAACTGCTTACCACTTTCAGAAATACCTGTAGGTACACAAATTCACAACATCGAATTATACCCGGGTAAGGGCGGACAGATGGTTCGTTCAGCAGGAAACTCTGCACAGCTTATGGCTAAAGAAGGTAAGTATGCAACACTTAGACTGCCTTCAGGTGAAATGAGAATGGTGCCTATAATATGTAGAGCATCAATCGGAGTTGTAGGTAATGGAGAACATAACCTTATTAACATCGGTAAAGCAGGACGTAAACGTCACATGGGATTCAGACCTACCGTTCGTGGTTCTGTTATGAACCCAAATGACCATCCGCATGGTGGTGGTGAAGGTAAGACCGGTATAGGTCGTCCGGGTCCAAGTACACCTTGGGGTAAACCGGCACTCGGTCTTAAGACACGTAAAAAGAACAAGGCTTCTAACAAGATGATTGTAAGAAGAAGAGACGGTAAAGCGATTAAATAATAACGTTTATAAGGAGGTAAACCCATGTCACGTTCAATTAAAAAAGGACCATTTGCTGATGCGAGCTTGCTCAAAAAGGTTGATGCTATGAACGAAGCTGGAGACAAAAGTGTTATTAAAACTTGGTCTCGCCGTTCTACTATCTTCCCAAGCATGGTTGGACATACAATAGCCGTACATGACGGTAGAAAACACGTTCCTGTATATGTAACCGAAGATATGGTTGGTCATAAGCTCGGAGAGTTTGTAGCCACCAGAACATATAGAGGTCACGGAAAAGACGCTAAGAGTTCAAAAGTGAAATAATACTATATGGTGAAAGGAGGGTTCATCCATGGCTAGAGGACATAGATCCCAGATCAAAAGAGAAAGAAACGAAAATAAGGACACCAGACCTTCTGCTAAGTTATCTTACGCAAGAGTTTCTGTTCAAAAAGCTTGTTTCGTGCTGGATGCCATAAGAGGTAAGGATGTAACTAGCGCACTTGGATTACTTACATACAATCCAAGATACGCATCAAGCTTAATAAAAAAATTGTTGGAATCTGCTGTAGCTAATGCTGAGAACAATAACGGCATGAGCAAAGAAAACCTATATATTGCGGAGTGTTATGCAAATAAAGGACCAACTATGAAAAGAATCAGACCTAGAGCACAGGGTAGGGCTTATAGAATCGAAAAGAGAATGAGTCACATTACACTTGTGTTAGACGAAAGATAAGGAGGGCAATCATGGGACAAAAAGTAAATCCTCATGGTTTAAGAGTCGGTATAATCAAAGACTGGGATTCTAAGTGGTATGCAGAGAAAGACTTTGCAGACAATTTAGTAGAAGACCATGCAATAAGAAAATTTCTTAAGAAAAAATTATACAGTGCGGGGATATCTAAGATAGAAATCGAAAGAGCTTCCGACCGCGTTAAAATCACTATCTATACAGCTAAGCCTGGAGTTGTTATCGGAAAAGGTGGATCTGAAATAGAAAAAGTTAAAAAGGAATTAACTAAATTTACAGATAAGAAATTAGTTGTAGATATTAAAGAAGTTAAGAGACCGGATAAAGATGCGCAATTAGTTGCAGAAAATATTGCACTTCAACTTGAAAATCGTATTTCTTTTAGACGTGCTATGAAATCAAGTATGTCAAGAACTATGAAATCAGGTGCATACGGAGTTAAGACTTCTGTATCAGGCCGTCTTGGTGGAGCTGATATGGCTCGTACAGAGTTCTATAGCGAGGGTACTATTCCTCTACAGACACTTCGTGCAGACATTGACTATGGATTCGCTGAAGCTAACACGACTTTCGGAAAAGTAGGAGTTAAGTGTTGGATTTATAAAGGTGAAATTCTTCCGGAAAAAGCTAATAAGGAAGGGAGAGACAAATAATGTTATTGCCTAAGAGAGTTAAAAGACGTAAACAATTCCGTGGATCTATGAAGGGTAAAGCAACCCGTGGAAATAAGATTACTTACGGAGAGTATGGAATAATAGCCGCTGAACCTTGTTGGATTCGTTCCAATCAGATTGAAGCAGCCCGTGTAGCTATGACGCGTTATATTAAGCGTGGTGGACAGGTTTGGATCAAGATTTTTCCTGACAAACCAGTAACTAGAAAACCGGCTGAGACACGTATGGGTAAAGGAAAAGGAGCATTGGAGTACTGGGTAGCAGTAGTTAAACCAGGACGCGTAATGTTTGAAATCGCAGGTGTACCTGAGGAAGTGGCTAGAGAAGCGCTTCGTCTAGCGGTACATAAATTACCTTGCAAATGCAAAATCGTATCTCGCGAACAATTAGAAGGCGGTGATAACAGTGAAAATTAAAGCATATGTAGAAGATTTAAAATCAAAATCAGCTGCAGAACTTAATGATGAATTAGTAGCTGCTAAAAAGGAGCTTTTCAATTTAAGATTCCAGAACGCAACCAATCAGTTAGAAAATACAAGTAGAATAGCAGATGTTCGTAAGAATATTGCTAGAATCCAAACTGTTATAACTGAAAAAGCAAATGCTGCAGAATAATCCTGAAAGGAGTTTAGACAGTGGAAAGAAATCTAAGAAAAACCCGTGTGGGCAAAGTCGTTAGTAATAAAATGGACAAAACGATAACTGTTGCAGTAGAAGATCATGTTAAGCATCCTCTTTACAAGAAGATTATTAAAAAGACATATAAATTAAAAGCACATGATGAAACAAACGAATGCAACATCGGAGATAAAGTTAGAGTTATGGAAACAAGACCTCTTTCAAAGGATAAAAGATGGAGACTTGTGGAAGTAATGGAAAAAGCTAAATAGTATAAGGAGGGAAACCTGCATGATACAGCAAGAAAGTAGACTTAAAGTAGCAGACAATACAGGTGCTAAAGAGCTGTTATGTATCAGAGTTCTTGGTGGTTCAACTAGAAGATATGCAAGAATCGGCGATGTAATTGTAGCTACTGTTAAAGATGCAACACCAGGCGGCGTTGTAAAAAAGGGTGAAGTTGTTAGAGCTGTAGTTGTTCGTACTAAGTTCAGTACACGTCGTAAAGATGGTTCGTATATCAGATTTGACGAAAATGCTGCTGTAGTTATAAAAGAAGATATGACACCTAGAGGAACCCGTATTTTCGGGCCTGTAGCAAGAGAGCTACGTGACAAACATTTCATGAGAATTGTTTCTTTGGCTCCGGAAGTATTATAAGGAGGTATATGAGATGGCGTTAAATAAAATCAAAAAAGGCGATACTGTAAAAGTTATCGTTGGAAAAGATAAAGATAAAGAAGGTAAGGTTATCGCCGTAAATACTAAAGATAAAAAGGTTGTTGTTGAAGGTGTTAATATGCATACAAAGCATTCTAAGCCAAGCGCAGCTAACCAAAATGGCGGTATTATTCACAAAGAAGGACCAATCGATGCTTCTAACGTTATGTATTTACATAAAGGTCAAGCAACACGTGTTGGTGTTAAAGTTGAAAATGGCAAAAAAGTTCGTTTTGCTAAGTCAACCGGCGATACAATTGATTAATTCTAAGGAAGGAGGATCATGGCTTTGAGCAGACTTAAAGAACAATACCAAAATGAAATCGTTGATACACTAACGAAGAAATTTGGTTATAAGAATATAATGGAAGTACCAAAACTCGATAAGATTGTTGTAAACATGGGTGTTGGTGAAGCAAAAGATAATGCTAAAGTGTTAGAATCAGCAGTTGCTGATATGGAGAAGATTACAGGTCAAAAGGCAGTTATTACTAAGGCTAAAAAATCTGTGGCTAACTTCAAGCTTAGAGAAGGTATGAATATCGGATGCAAAGTTACTTTAAGAGGAGAAAGAATGTACGAGTTCTTAGATAGGCTTGTTAATCTTGCACTCCCACGTGTACGTGACTTTAGAGGAGTAAATCCTAACGCATTCGATGGAAGAGGTAACTATTCTCTCGGAATTAAGGAACAGTTGATTTTCCCTGAAATTGAATACGATAAGGTTGATAAAGTAAGAGGAATGGATGTTATTTTTGTTACAACAGCAAAAACTGATGAAGAGGCACGCGAATTGTTAACACAATTTAACATGCCATATATCAAATAAGGAGGTAAATTATGGCTAAAACATCGATGAAAGTTAAACAGCAACGTAATCAAAAATTTTCTACGAGAGAATATAATCGTTGCAGAATCTGTGGACGTCCACATGCATATTTGAGAAAATATGGAATATGCCGTATTTGCTTCCGCGAATTGGCATATAAAGGACAAATCCCTGGCGTAAGAAAAGCTAGTTGGTAGAAGTAAAGGAGGACAATTCACATGACTATGAGCGATCCAATTGCAGATATGCTTACAAGAATTCGTAATGCGAATACTGCAAAACACGATACGGTAAATATCCCTGCATCAAACATGAAGGTTGCAATAGCGAACATCTTATTGAATGAAGGTTATATAACAAAATATGACATTATTGAAGATGGGGCGTTTAAAGTAATTAAAGTTACACTGAAATATGGTGCAGACAAAAATGAAAAGGTAATTACAGGTCTTAAGAGAATCTCTAAACCTGGACTTCGTGTATATTCAAGTAGCCAAGAAATGCCAAAAGTACTTGGCGGTCTTGGAACAGCAATAGTTTCAACAAGCGAAGGCGTAATATCAGATAAAGAAGCAAGAGCTAAAAACGTAGGTGGAGAAGTACTAGCATTTATTTGGTAAACCTAGAGCACTTAATGAAAACAAACGTAGTGCAGTTTGAATTTAGTGCGAAGGTTGTTCGAAGGAACTTGGCGAGGTATTTTCGAGCCTAGTGAATCGAACTTCAATTAATCACTTAAGCAAAACAACTGAAAACAGAATGCCACAACGCGCATTCCGAAAATCTAAGTTAGGAGGAACGGTAGTTATGTCACGAATAGGTAGACTGCCAATCGCAGTTCCTGCAGGAGTTACTGTAGATATTGCGGCAAACAATAAGGTTACTGTTAAGGGACCTAAGGGAACACTTGAAAAAGAGCTTCCTGTTGAAATGGAAATCAAAAAAGAAGGCGAAGAAATAATCGTAACAAGACCAACTGATTTAAAGAGAATGAAATCTTTACATGGTCT
>JBKEBP010000130.1:0-34353 GCA_047973235.1 Suipraeoptans sp.
GTTATCATGCGTGTTCTTGAACACTTAACAGAGAAAACTTTTTCCATAAAGCAGATACGAGAATCCCTTACTAATTACTCCAGCTCTTACATTGACCAAAACTATTATCTCTTTGATTATATAGATGATGTTATCAAAAAGATGGAGCAAGCATTTGAACTGGATTTAAGACAAAAGATTATGTCATTATCTGATATAAAAAAAGTTTTAAAGTATCAAAAATAAGAAAAAAGCACAACACTATTCTGTATACTCAAACATCCCACCATGCCCTATTTCTCGAACATGATGGGATGTTTTTACTTTTTTCACTGCTAAACTGAGGTGACATTATACAATGTAACGGAGAATAAGTGGTTGATATTAGCCACTTTTTTTCTCTTTTTATAAAGTTTTAGGGAGATGATAACTCGTTTTCGAGTTATCATCTCCCTATTTTGGAATCTGCCCTATTTCCCGACAGCCCCTTTTTTGTACTTATAAAAACACAATATAAGACGGCATGTATGTACTAAAGTACACTATATTGTATTAAATTAGATACAACTATCCTAAATGAGAATAACTATCAAAATGGTATTGATATTTAATTGATGCTCTGATATATTATGCTTGCAAAGCAAACCAGCACCTTAGAAAGGGGATTAATATATTATGAAAAACAATGAGTATTGGGTAGGTTTTAAAGGCCGTTTGTGGCAAGATGATGTAGATGTAAGGGATTTTGTTCAAAATAACTACACACCATATGAAGGTGATAACAGTTTTTTGTGTGGACCAACGAATAGTACTGATAAGCTGTGGGGAGAGTTACAAAAGCTTCAAAAGGAAGAGCGTGCTAAAGGTGGAGTACTTGATATGGAAACAGAGGTGGTTTCAGATTTAACTGCCTATGGACCGGGATATGTAAGTGAAGAATTAAAGGACCTAGAAACTGTAGTGGGTATACAGACGGATAAGCCACTTAAAAGAGCATTTATGCCATATGGCGGAATAAATATGGCGGTGAAGTCATGTGAAAATTATGGATACAAACCAAATGAAAAGATGGTCGAGATATTTACAAAGTACCATAAAACTCATAATCAAGGAGTATTTGATATATATACACCTGAAATAAAAAAAGCAAGACATGCTAAAATCATAACAGGACTTCCGGATACATATGGACGCGGACGAATCGTTGGTGATTATAGGCGAGTGGCATTATATGGCATAGATAGGCTTATTGAGAAAAAAGAAGCAGATTTTATCGAAGGTGAACGTCATGGTATGTATGGCAAAGATTTTAGACTTCGCGAAGAAATAGCTGATCAGATACATGCATTAAAAGGGATGAAAGAGATGGCGGCTATATACGGATACGACATATCTGTTCCGGCTAAGAATGCTAAAGAGGCAGTACAATGGCTATACTTTGGTTATCTTGCAGCTATAAAGACTCAAAATGGTGCAGCGATGAGCGTAGGAAGAGTTGCTACTTTTATAGACATATATATCGAAAGAGATTTGAAAAACGGTACAATAACGGAAGAACAGGCTCAGGAAATTATTGACCATATGACTTTGAAGTTTAGAATGGTAAAATTTGCCAGGATTCCATCTTATAATGAATTATTCTCCGGAGATCCGGTTTGGGCTACAGTTGACCTCGCAGGTATGGGTCAGGATGGAAGAAGTATGGTTACTAAAACTGATTTCAGATTCCTTAGAACACTAGAAAACATGGGACCATCTCCAGAGCCCAATATTACTATTTTATACTCACCCAGATTACCGAAGGAGTTTAAGAAGTATGCATCATATATATCAGTAGAGACATCATCAATTCAATATGAAAATGATGATGTAATGAGACCGGTATGGGGTGATGATTATGCGATTTGCTGTTGTGTATCAGCAACACAAACAGGAAAGGAAATACAATTCTTCGGAGCAAGAGCAAACTTAGCAAAATGCTTGTTATACGCAATAAATGGTGGTGTCGATGAAAGGTATAAAGAACAAATAGGCCCGGCTTATAGACCTATAACATCTGAATATCTGGATTATGATGAGGTTATGGAAAGTTATGATATGATGATGGAGTGGTTAGCCAAACTATATGTTGACACACTGAATATGATCCATTACATGCATGATAAATACTATTATGAATCAGCACTTATGGCTCTTATTAACACGGATGTAAGAAGAACATTTGCAACCGGCATTGCAGGATTCTCTCATGTAGTTGATTCATTGTCAGCTATTAAATATACAAAAGTAAAAGTAGTTCGTGATGAGGACGGGTTGGCAATAGACTATATACCTGAGGGTGAGTTTCCAAAGTATGGAAATGATGATGATAGAGCAGATGATATTGCAGTTTGGCTATTAAAAACATTCATGAGTAAACTAAAGAAATGCCATACCTATAGAGATTCGGAACCAACAACATCGATACTTACAATAACGTCAAATGTTGTCTATGGAAAAGCGACCGGAGCACTTCCGGATGGAAGAAAAGCGGGAGAGCCGCTCGCGCCAGGAGGTAATCCATCATATGGTGCAGAACAAAATGGATTATTGGCTTCACTTAACTCAGTAGCTAAGTTGCCATACGAAGAAGCTCTTGATGGGATTTCTAATACTCAAACTATTAGTCCCGGTGCTCTTGGTCATACAGAAGACGAAAGAGTAGAGAAGCTAACCGGAGTACTCGATGGTTATTTTGCACAAGGCTCACATCATCTCAATGTAAATGTTTTTGGAGTGGATAAACTTAAAGACGCAATGGAGCATCCTGAAAAGGAAGAGTATGCAAATTTCACTATTAGAGTTTCAGGATATGCAGTTAAATTTATTGATTTAACTCGTGAACAACAGCTTGATGTTATTATGAGAACATGTCATACTCAAATGTAGATATAACTAAAATATAGAGATAACTCAGATGGAGATGTTGTATTTATGAAAAAAGGATATATACATTCTTTAGAAAGTTTTGGCTCAGTAGATGGACCCGGCATAAGATTTGTTATTTTCTTTGCCGGATGTCCGATGAGATGTGCTTATTGTCATAATCCAGATACTTGGAATATGAATACCGGAACACAGTATACGGTAAACGAACTGATAGAGAAAGCTAAAAGATACCGTTCTTACTGGGGAAGTGAGGGCGGTATTACTGTTAGCGGTGGCGAACCGCTTATGCAGATTGATTTTCTGATTGATTTATTTAAAGAAGCAAAAACAGAAAGTATTAATACCGTTCTTGATACTAGTGGTAATCCGTTTACAAAACAAGAGCCATTTTTTTCTAAATTCAATATTCTTATGAAGTATACAGATTTAATTATGCTTGATATTAAGCATATGGATAATCAAGAACATATTAAACTTACGGGAAAACCAAATGAAAATATACTTGAAATGGCTGAGTATTTAAGTGATATAAACAAACCTATTTGGATTAGACATGTACTAGTACCTGAGATTACGGATAATTATGAATATCTTCTAAAGTTGCGAGATTTAATTAAGAGTCTTAACAATGTTAAAAAGGTAGAAGTTTTACCATATCATAATATGGGTGAATTCAAGTATGAAGATTTAGGTATGGATTACAAACTTAAAGGTATAAATCCACCGGATGAAAGTCGAATAGAAAATGCAAATAAAATATTACATTCGTAAATTGCTTTATTTACAATCACTTTAGTAAAGTAAAGTCTTGAAAGTCTTTACAAAATAGTCTATTATTATATGTAACGCTATTTTGGAAAGGATGAAGACTAATGAATGCACAAATAGGAATTATAAGAGGTGACGGAATAGGACCGGAAATAGTATCAGAAGCAGTAAAAGTACTTGATGCCATTTCCGGAGTATACGGTCACTCTTTTTTATATAAGGAATTATTACTCGGTGGGGCCTCGATAGATGTTAATGGAGTTCCGCTTACTGATGAAACAATAAGAATTGCAAAGACATGTGATGCCGTATTAATGGGATCCATAGGAGGCGATGCTGCTACTAGCCCTTGGTATAAGCTTGAACCGGCAAAAAGGCCTGAAGCAGGGTTACTAAAAATAAGAAAAGAACTCAACTTATTTGCCAATCTGAGACCGGCTATATTATATGATGAATTATCAGATGCATGTCCACTGAAATCCGAGATTACAGAAGGTGGATTTGATATGATGATAATGAGAGAACTTACCGGAGGTCTATATTTCGGTGAAAGAACTACAAAAGAAATCAATGGAATTAAAACAGCTACTGACTCTCTGACATATAACGAAGAGGAAATAAAACGCATTGCAGTCAGAGCCTTTGAGGTAGCAATAAAACGAAGTAAAAAAGTCACCAGCGTAGACAAGGCAAATGTACTCGACTCCTCAAGACTTTGGAGAGAGGTGGTCATGCAAGTTGCAGAAGGCTATCCGGAGGTAGTATTAGAGCATATGTTGGTCGATAACTGTGCTATGCAACTTGTTAAGAATCCTAAACAGTTTGATGTAATTTTAACTGAAAATATGTTTGGAGATATACTATCGGACGAAGCAAGTATGGTTACAGGATCGATAGGAATGCTAGCGAGTGCAAGTTTAAATGACACGAAATTTGGTTTATATGAGCCTAGTGGAGGGTCAGCCCCGGATATTGCAGGAAAAGGAATTGCAAACCCGATAGCAACTATATTATCAACTGCAATGATGCTTAGATACAGTCTTGACTTAGACAGAGAAGCCGATGCTATTGAGTTAGCTGTTGGCAGAGCTTTAAAAGAGGGTTATAGAACGATAGATATAATGTCTGATGATAATAAGCAAATAGGAACCGGTGAAATGGGCGACATCATCGCTTCGTACATAGCATAGGAGGTTTGTAATAATGAAAAGTGATGCAGTAAAAACAGGCAAAAGTCAGGCTCCACATAGGTCATTACTAAATGCAGCAGGATATACAAAAGAAGAGTTGGATAGACCTTTAGTTGGAATAGTTAGTTCATATAATGAAATTGTTCCCGGACACATAAATATCGATAAGATTGTAGAAGCTGTTAAAATGGGAGTTGCAATGAATGGTGGTACACCTGTAGTATTCCCGGCAATTGCAGTATGTGATGGAATAGCTATGGGACATGTAGGAATGAAGTATTCTCTTGTAACGAGAGATTTAATCGCAGATTCTACAGAAGCTATGGCTCTGGCACATCAATTCGATGCTCTTGTTATGGTTCCTAACTGTGATAAAAATGTTCCAGGCCTTTTAATGGCAGCTGCAAGAATAAATGTACCGACGATTTTTGTTAGTGGCGGACCAATGCTGGCAGGTAAAATTGATGGTCAAAAGACATCATTATCCAGTATATTTGAGGCGGTAGGTGCTAATGCAGCAGGACTTATTGATGACGATAAGCTAAATGAATTCGAACGAAAAGTATGTCCGACATGTGGTTCATGTTCAGGTATGTATACGGCTAATAGTATGAATTGCTTAACAGAAGTACTAGGCATGGGTCTTAGCGGTAATGGTACAATTCCGGCTGTCTACTCTGATAGAATAAGACTTGCTAAGCATGCAGGAATGCAAGTTATGAAACTGTACAAAAAAGATATCAAGCCTAGAGATATAATGACGAAGAACGCTATATTAAATGCGCTAACAGTAGATATGGCACTTGGATGTTCAACAAATAGTATGCTGCATTTACCTGCGATAGCACATGAAATAGGAATGGATTTTGAAATAGACTTTGCTAATGGAATAAGCGAGAAAACACCTAACTTATGCCATCTTGCACCGGCAGGTCATACATATATGGAAGATTTAAATGATGCCGGCGGTGTATATGCAGTTATGAATGAGCTGGGAAAAGCTGACTTGTTAAATATTGATTGTATGACAGTAACGACAAAGACAGTTGGTGAAAATATTAAAAACTCCAAGAACTTAAATCCTGATGTAATAAGGCCAATAGAAAATCCTTATTCTAAAACAGGTGGAATAGCAGTACTTAAAGGAAATCTCGCACCTGATGGAAGCGTAGTGAAAAGGTCTGCAGTAGCACCTGAAATGCTGGTACATGAAGGACCGGCAAGAGTATTCGATAGTGAGGAGGATGCTCTAAGTGCTATAAAGAGCGGAAAGATAGTTGAAGGTGATGTAGTTATTATTCGTTATGTAGGACCAAAGGGTGGTCCCGGAATGCCTGAAATGCTAAATCCGACATCTGCAATTTCAGGAATGGGGCTTGGCTCATCAGTAGCGCTTATAACAGATGGAAGATTTAGCGGGGCATCAAGAGGTGCTGCTATTGGACATGTATCGCCTGAGGCAGCTGTAGGTGGACCAATAGCACTAGTGGAAGAGGGCGATATAGTAAAGATTGACATTCCCAAATACTCACTTAGCATTGATATTTCAGAAGAAGAAATGGATGCAAGAAAAAATAAATGGCAACCGAGAAAGCCTAATATTACATCCGGTTACCTGGCTAGATATGCAAGTATGGTTACTTCAGGAAATAGAGGGGCTATTTTAGAAATCCCCGGTAAATAGAGAGATAGGAGAATTATTGATGCAATTAACAGGAGCGCAAATAGTAATAGAATGTCTAAAAGAACAAAATGTAGACACCGTTTTTGGATTTCCGGGTGGAGCGATTTTAAATGTTTATGATGAATTATATAAACATCAAGATGAGATAAAACATATACTTACATCACATGAACAAGGAGCAGCACATGCGGCTGACGGATATGCAAGAGCTACAGGCAAAGTTGGAGTTTGTTTTGCTACAAGTGGACCGGGTGCGACTAATCTGGTTACCGGTATTGCCACAGCATATATGGATTCTATCCCGGTAGTTGCAATTACTTGTAATGTTGCGGTTCCGCTTCTAGGGAAAGATAGTTTTCAGGAAATAGATATTGCAGGTGTTACCATGCCAATTACAAAACATAACTACATTGTGAAAGATGTAAAAGATCTTGCAGATACAATGAGAAAAACGTTTATAATTGCTAAACAGGGTCGACCCGGACCGGTATTAATAGACATTCCGAAGGATGTTACAGCAAATAAAACGGATTTCAGAGTTAATACTGTTAAAACTAATAAATCCGTAACTCCGATAAATGAAGAGTCAATAGATTTGGCTATAAAGCTTATTGAAAAATCGAAGAAACCTTTTATATTTATAGGTGGAGGAGCTGTTTTATCTGATGCCGGAGAAGAGGTAAGGAAATTTGTAAAGTTGGTAGATGCACCGGTTACGGATTCTCTTATGGGAAAAGGAGCTTTTCCGGGAACTGATGAATTGTATACCGGAATGCTTGGAATGCATGGTACAAAGGCGGCTAATTATGGTGTTAGCGATTGTGACTTACTTATTGTTATTGGTGCAAGATTCTCAGATAGGGTAACAGGCAATGCTAAGAAATTTGCTAAATCAGCAAAAATAATACAAATAGATATAGATGAAGCGGAGATAAATAAAAATATAAATATCTATGAAAGCATTATTGGAGATATTAAGGAGGCCCTTACAAAGTTCAATAGTAAATTAAAACAACAAGAACATAAAAACTGGGTTAATAGAATAATAGATTATAAAGAAAAATACCCGCTGTCATATCATCATGATAAACTTACAGGGCCTTATATAGTTGAAGAGATATACAGACAAACTAAAGGGGATGCTGTGATAGTCACTGAAGTTGGGCAGCATCAAATGTGGGCAGCACAGTACTACAAATATACTAAAACAAGAACATTTCTTACATCAGGTGGATTGGGAACAATGGGGTATGGCCTTGGAGCATCACTTGGAGCTAAAATAGGATGTCCCGAAAAAACTGTAGTAAATATTGCCGGTGATGGATGTTTCAGAATGAACTTAAATGAGATAGCAACGGCTGCCAGATATAACATTCCAATTATTCAAGTAGTAGTTAATAACCATGTATTAGGTATGGTTAGACAATGGCAAGCACTTTTCTACGATGAACGCTATTCAGCTACTGTATTAAATGATAATGTGGATTTTGTTAAAGTAGCCGAAGGACTAGGTGCCACTGGAATTCGAGTAACTACCAAAGACGAATTTAAAACAGCATTTAAAGAGGCATTAGGATATGGAAAACCAATAGTGATTGATGCTCAGATAAATGAAGATGATAAGGTATGGCCAATGGTAGCGGCAGGTTCGTCAATAGAAGAAGCGTTTGATGAATCAGATTTAAAATAATGAATAAAAGATGAACTAACATGGAAGGAATAACTGATGAATAGAGTCTACAATTTTTCTGCAGGACCTGCAGTATTACCGGAAGAAGTATTAAAGGAAGCGGCTGATGAAATGCTGGATTACAGAGGATGTGGAATGTCTGTAATGGAGATGAGCCACAGATCAAAGGTATATGATACTATAATAAAAGAAGCAGAGGCAGATTTGCGAGAGTTACTTTCGATACCTGAGAATTATAAAGTGGTCTTCCTTCAAGGAGGAGCATCGACTCAGTTTGCAATGATACCACTTAATTTTATGAAAAATGGTGTTGCTGACTATATAATAACCGGACAATGGGCGAAGAAGGCATATCAAGAAGCAGGAATTTATGGTAATGCAAATGCCATTGCTTCATCAGAAGATAAGACATTTTCTTATATACCTGATTTGTCAGAAATAAAGATATCAAATGATGCTGATTACGTATATATATGTGAGAATAACACTATTTACGGAACTAAGTATAAAGAATTACCGAATACAAAAGATAAGCCAATAATTGCAGATGTTTCATCATGTTTTTTATCTGAGCCAATGGATGTAAGCAAATATGGGATGATTTTTGGCGGGGTTCAAAAAAATATCGGACCTGCAGGTGTTTCAATTGCAATTATAAGAGATGACTTATTGGAGAGAAAACCAAAAGATTATACACCAACAATGCTTAAATATAATATTCATGTAAAAAATGAATCACTTTACAATACGCCTCCAACTTACGGCATTTATATATGCGGAAAAGTATTCAAATGGTTATTAAATATGGGCGGCTTGGAAGCGATTAAAGTTAAAAATGATAAAAAAGCTGCAATACTCTATGATTATTTGGATAGTAATTCCTTATTTAAAGGAACAGTAGTACCTAAGGATAGGTCGATTATGAATGTTCCATTTATCACAGGCAACGATAAACTTGATACAAAGTTTGTAGAGGAAGCCTCAAATGCAGGATTTGTTAATTTAAAAGGACATAGAAGTGTAGGCGGCATGCGTGCCAGCATCTACAACGCAATGCCTATAGAAGGTATTGAAAAATTAGTAGAATTCATGAGAACATTTGAGAAGGAGAACAACTAGATGTATAACTACTATTGTATGAATCCTATAGCAGAAATAGGACTAAATAGATTTAATGATGAATACATGCCGGTAAGTAATTCTGAGGAGGCGGATGTAATACTTGTCAGAAGTGCTAATATGCATAAGGTAGAGTTTTCTGACAATCTTCTTTGTATAGCGAGAGCGGGAGCAGGAGTTAATAATATTCCACTTGATGAAAGTGCAGAAAAGGGTATTGTTGTATTTAACACACCCGGAGCAAATGCGAACGGTGTTAAAGAACTTGTTATCGCAGGAATGATGCTAGCCTCAAGAGATATAATAGGTGGAATTAATTGGGTTGAAGAGCATGAGGAAGATGGTGATATTGCAGGAGAGGCAGAAAAGGCCAAGAAAGCTTTTACAGGACGTGAAATTTATGGCAAAAAACTTGGTGTGATTGGACTGGGTGCAATAGGTGTACAAGTTGCTAATGTTGCAACGCATATGGGAATGGATGTTTTTGGATATGATCCATATGTTTCAGTTGATTCTGCGTGGCGACTTTCAAGAAGCATACATCATGCGACTACACTCGATGAGCTTTATAAAGAATGTGATTACATTACAATTCATGTTCCGGCAATAGAAAGCACCATAGGAATGATAGATAAAAATGCGATATCTCTTATGAAAAAAGACGCCGTCATTTTAAATTTCGCGCGAGATACGTTGGTAAATGAAGAGGATATGGTTGATGCACTTGTTGCAAAGAAAATCAAACATTATGTTACGGACTTTCCAACTCCTAAAGTTGCAGGGGTTAAAGGAGCAATAGTAATACCACATTTGGGAGCATCAACGGAGGAGTCAGAAGACAATTGCGCCAAGATGGCCGTTAAGCAGACAATGGATTATGTTGAGAATGCAAATATCAAGAACTCTGTAAACTATCCTGACTGTGATATGGGAAAGCATGGAAATAATACAAGACTAGCATTACTGCATTATAATAAGCCTAATATGATAGGTCAGTTTTACCAGATACTTGCTGTAGCAGATATGAATATTGCGGATATGTCAAACAAAAGTAAAGGCAAATTTGCATATACACTTATAGATATAGACAGTAAGGTGCCTGATAGTGTAATTGGAGCACTTAAGAAAGTAGATGGAGTAAACAAAGTCAGAGTGTTAACATAATTGTAAATAAACTTAATAGTTTAAGAATTGAAACATACCTCCCCTTAAAGTATACTTAGAGTAACTAGATTTAAGGGGAGATTTTTAATGAGCAAATCTATTAATTACAAAGAACGTAATTTAAGAGCATATAAAAAGAGGAAAACAAGAGCGAGAAGAAGAAAGGTAATAGCCTTTACATGGCTTGTAGTTGTGGCAATCGTACTAATCTTTATAATATGTATAAAAAACATTAAACATCCGGAAATCACGATAACTGCTGAGGCAAAAGAAATGATTCTAGGCGATGAAATACCGGAACTGACGGTTAAGGTAAGCGATAAAGATATTACGGATAAGAAGCTTGAAAATCCTGATGATTCAGACTATACATATGAGAAACTATTAAATAATATTAATAATAAAAAAGATTACAAAATAACAACTGAAGCCACAGGTGAAAGCGTAGAAGGTGAATATAAGATTAAGGTGGAGCTTGATTCAAAACTAACAGAAAAACTTGAGAAAGAATGGAAAAAGAAAGTTAGAATTGAGGTCAAAAATGCTGTATTAACAATTAAGAATCCGATTGGTGAGTGGTCAGGTGAACATTTTGAGAAATACGACGGAGAATTATTATTAAATAGCTTTTTAACTTACCAAAACAAAGTATACTATTTAAATGAAGAAGGAAAGAAGATTACCGGGTTTTCTAAAATAGGCGAAGACTTTTACTATTTTAATGATGATGGCATCAGACAAAATGGATGGAAGGAAATCGAAGGAGACACATACTATTTTCAGGATGGAGGCAATGCATATAAAGGATTTGCATATATTGATGATAACATGTATCTTTTTAATTCTGAAGGTAAAATGCAGACAGGTGAAATGAAAGAAGGGTCTATACTCTATAAAACAGATGATGATGGAAAGATCGTTTCAGCTGAAGCCCAAGGAATTGATCCAAACAAACCTATGGTTGCGCTTACGTATGATGATGGTCCGGGAGATAGAACAGAAGAGCTTCTTAACACGTTGGAGCAATTTGGTGCCAAGGCAACATTCTTTATGTTGGGAAATAGAATTACGGGGAGAGAGGGCACTGTAAAAAGAATGTATGATTTGGGGTGTGAACTGGGAAACCATTCCTATGATCATCCACAGCTTACTAATCTTTCGCCGGATCAAATACAAGCACAAATTAATTCAACCAATAATCTTATAACAAATGCATCAGGTGGACATTCTGCAACGGTAATTAGACCACCATATGGAGCAATTGATGATACTGTAAAACAATATGTTAACTTACCCATGATTCTTTGGAATGTGGATACGTTAGATTGGAAGACTAAGAAATTACAAGCGACAGTTGATGAGGTAATGAGAACAATACAAGATGGGAATATCATTTTGATGCATGATATTCATGGTTCAACAGTTGATGCGTCTAAAATATTAATTCCAAGACTTATTGAACAAGGGTATCAATTGGTTACAGTAACTGAGATGGCAACTGCCAAAGGGATAAGTCTTGTTGCCGGTGAGAAATATACAAATTTCTAAGTAGTATAATAAAATCCGCATATTGTTTCATAGCCAGATAGGTGATATTTCTATGAAACAATATGCGGATTTATCTATAGTAACTTATTTTTGTGTTCCTGTAGTAATTGATGTATTTTTTCGGTTGGATCGAGTACTTTACTGATAGTAACATCGTGATTTGCTGAATCAATTATAAGAGCAAGGAACTTACTAAGGTCAGCAACTACAAAGTAATCACGTTCATATATTGCCGGTGGCAGATAAGTCAGGTTAGTTATTATTACTCGGTCTATACATCCTTGTTTATAATATTCATCAAATTTTTCAAAGCCATCAGTAAAAAGTCCGAATGTTGCGCATAGAATAACTTTCTTAGCACCACGGCATTTAAGCTGTTTGGCAGCGTCTAACATGCTTCCACCGGATGAAATCATATCATCAATTATGATGCCATCTTTGTCTTGAATGTCGTCTCCGAAAAATTCATGAGAGACAATCGGATTCTTGCCGTCTACCATCACGGAATAGTCACGTCGCTTATAAAACATACCCATATCAACACCCAATACATTCGAAAAATATACAGCTCTATGCATAGCACCTTCATCAGGGCTAATTACTGCAAGGTGTTCCTTATCTACGGTTAAGTTATTTTCAACTCGCAGTAAAGCTTTAATAAACTGATAAGGAGGGTTAAAACTATCAAATCCAAGAAGAGGAATTGAGTTAACTATCTTAGGGTCATGAGCATCGAAGGTAATAATGTTACTTACACCCATGTCAACGAGTTCTTCAAGTGCTAGCGCACAGTCCAGGGACTCACGCTTAGTGCGTTTGTGTTGCCTGCTTTCGTATAAAAATGGCATAATTACGTTTATTCTATATGCTTTACCGGTAGCAGCAGAAATAATTCGCTTTAAATCTTGATAATGATCGTCAGGTGACATATGGTTTAAATGACCGTTTACAGTGTATGTAAGACTGTAGTTACATACATCTACGATTATAAAGAGGTCTTTGCCTCTAATTGTTTCATTTATTATACCTTTGGCTTCACCTGTACCAAACCTCGGTGTTTCGCAATCGATAAGATAACTGTCTTTTAAGTAATCTGAATATACAGGCTTATTTAAATAGTCCTCGTTCATGCATTTTCTGAAATCTACTATATAATCATTTACTTTATCGCCCATATCTTTACAACTTCTTAGTGCGGCAATACGAAGTGGAGCTACAGGAAGAGTCTCTTCCATTGCTTTTATATTTGGCATATATTTTCCTCCAATATTCATTGAACTTTCGCATCTATATTATCACATTTTTTGCATCTATGGTCAATAAAACCATGACAAAAAGTATAATGTGATATATAATATTATGGTTAACGATAGTTTTTAGAACGGAGGCAACTTATGAGTAAGCCAATTGTAGCAATTGTAGGAAGACCAAACGTAGGCAAATCAACACTCTTTAATCTTCTTGCAGGAGAAAGAATATCAATTGTAAAGGACACCCCCGGTGTAACAAGAGATAGGATATATGCAGAAGTAAATTGGTTAGACAAGGACTTCACACTTATAGATACAGGTGGGATTGAGCCTGATTCACATGATGTCATACTATCACAGATGCGCGAACAAGCTCAGATAGCTATTGATACTTCCGATGTTATACTTTTTATTACGGATGTAAAGCAAGGACTTGTTGATTCTGATGCAAAGGTTGCTGATATGCTTAGAAGATCAAATAAACCGGTACTGCTAGTAGTAAATAAAGTCGATAATTTTGATAAGCATATGACGGATGTGTATGAATTTTATAATTTAGGGATTGGAGACCCTATACCTATTTCATCAGCTTCAAAGCTGGGAATAGGTGATATGCTTGATAAGGTGATTGAGCATTTTCCTGACCATACAGAAAATGATGAAGATGATGACAGACCAAGAATTGCAATAGTTGGTAAACCTAATGTAGGTAAATCTTCTATTGTAAACAAACTGCTGGGAAAGGAAAGAGTAATTGTTTCGAATATAGCAGGTACGACCAGAGATGCAATAGATACGGCCATCAAGTTTGAAGGCACAGAGTATGTATTTATTGATACTGCAGGACTTAGAAGAAAAAGTAAAATTAAAGAAGAACTGGAACGTTTTAGCATTATAAGAACAGTGACAGCAGTCGAGAGAGCAGATGTAGTATTAGTCGTAATAGATGCAGTTGAAGGCATCACAGAGCAAGATGCAAAAATTGCAGGGATAGCTCATGAACGTGGCAAAGGTGTAATTATACTTGTTAATAAATGGGATGCGATTGAAAAGGACAACAAAACAACTCGAGAGTATGAACATGAAGTGAGACGTGTTCTGTCATTTATGCCATATGCTGAAATTATGTATATTTCTGCAGTTACAGGTCAAAGGCTAAACAAATTATATGATAAAATCAATATGGTTATTGAGAACCAAACATTACGAATAGCTACAGGTGTATTAAATGAAATCATGATGGAGGCTGTTGCAATGCAGCAACCGCCGTCTGATAAGGGCAAAAGACTTAAACTTTACTATATAACTCAAGTGGCAATTAAGCCACCTACATTTGTGATTTTCGTGAATGACAAGGAATTAATGCATTTTTCATATACCAGATATTTGGAAAATAAGATACGAGAAGCATTTGGATTTAAGGGTACTTCGCTTAAGTTTTATATAAGGGAAAGGAAAGAAAAGGACACATAATGGAGAGACTTATTTGCTTAGCTATAGGATATGCATTTGGACTTATACAAACAGGTTATATTTATGGAAGGCTTCATGGGATAGATATAAGAAACGCAGGTAGTGGAAATGCAGGAACTACCAATGCACTTAGGACACTTGGCAAGAAAGCAGGTATTATTACTCTTTTAGGTGATTGTTTCAAATGTGTTTTTGCTGTTTTGTTATGTCAGTACATTTTTAAAAATAGTAATGTAGATATTTTACCTCTGTTGTCTCTATATGCCGGTATTGGAGCTGTGCTTGGTCACAACTATCCTTTTTATTTAGGTTTTAAAGGTGGCAAAGGAATAGCAGCAACTGCAGGCATAATTATAAGTACAACAAATGTTTGGGTAGTCTTAATCTGCATTGTAGCATTTGTGGGAATTATTGCAATTACAAAATATGTTTCCGTAGGTTCATTATTAATAGTTAGTATATATCTAATTAGTGTTATAATAAGAGGACAGATGGGTGGCTATGCAATAGACAGTGAGCATTTGTGGGAGATGTACTTAATAGCAACTATATTTTTAGTATCAGCAGTATTTCAACATCGTGAAAATATTAAAAGACTACTCAATGGGAACGAAAACAAAATCAGTCTTGGCAGTAGCAAATAATAGGAGGTTTATGTTATGGCAAACATAGGTGTAATCGGAGCAGGCAGTTGGGGAACAGCACTTGCATTACTTCTCAGAAATAACAATAATAATGTGACTATTTGGTCAATAAGTGAAGAAGAAGTAGATGAACTTGATAGGTATAGAGAGCATAAAACAAAATTACCAGGTGTAAAGATACCTGAGGATATAATTATTACTACAGATTTAGAAAACAGTGTTAAAGATAAAGATTTTCTTGTATTGGCAGTACCTTCTGTATATACGAGAAGCACATCTAAGATGATGTCAAGTTATATTAGAAAAGGACAGAAAATAATTGACGTTGCAAAGGGAATAGAAGATGATACGTTAATGACGCTATCAGAGCAAATAGAAGAAGAAATTCCTCAAGCTGATGTAGCGGTTTTATCGGGTCCAAGTCATGCAGAAGAAGTAGGAAGAGGTTTGCCAACAGCGGTCGTAATTGGAGCTAAGTCAGAAAAAACGGCCAGATATCTTCAAAGTGCTTTTAAAAATGAAGTATTTCGAGTATATATAAGTTCTGATATCAAAGGTATTGAACTTGGAGGTTCTTTAAAAAACGTTATAGCACTTGCGGCAGGTATTGCTGATGGTATGGGATATGGTGATAACACAAAGGCGGCATTAATAACGAGAGGAATAGCTGAAATTTCACGCATTGGGATAGAACTTGGCGGAAAGAGAGAAACATTTGCCGGGCTAACCGGAATTGGTGACTTAATTGTAACATGTGCAAGCGTACACAGTAGAAATAGAAAAGCCGGTTATCTTATGGGACAAGGGAAGACCATGGAAGAAGCTATGAAAGAAGTAAACATGGTCGTTGAAGGCGTTTATTCTGCAAAAGCGGCAGTTAAGTTAGGAGATAGGTTAGGCGTTTCGCTTCCAATCATTCAAGAAATAAGCAAGGTGTTGTTTGAAGGTAAGAACCCAAAAACAGCTGTAAACGAATTGATGCTAAGAGACACCGGAGAGGAACATCCGGCAGTGGAGTGGAAATAGTTATTTATGAAATTTTTCAAACAAATTAGTATTATACTAGCGATATGTTTAGTTGCTGATGGAATTACTATGCTATTTAGTATTCCGATTCCTGCTTCAGTAGTATCAATAGTTCTTATGGCAGTGCTTTTAATCTTTAATATAGTTAAAGAAAAACAGATTAAAGATACTGCAGATTTCTTACTGTCAAATATGGCAATTGTATTTTTACCACTTAGTGTCGCTGTAATTGAGGAGCTGGGAATACTTAAAGGTAATATTATAACAGTTATAATCATATGTGTTATTTCACTTATATGTACATTCTTCAGTGCATATTTTAGTGTCTGTATAGTTGAAAAACTGATTAATAGAATTAGGAGGGAGACAGATGAATGAGATTTGGTCAAACCCTCTATTTGGATTCTTTTTAACAATAATATGTTTTTTAATTGGTACCAAGCTATCAGAAATTGTTAAAATTCCAATTGCAAATCCACTACTTATTGGAATTATACTTTGTTTTTTAAAACTTTTTAAAATTGAGTTAAGTGCTTATTTAATAGGTGCAGATATTATCTCTGCTTTTTTGGTTCCGGTAAGTGCAGTTCTTGGACTATCAATATATAGACAAAGAAAGATTTTAAAAAAGGATTTTTCCCCGATAGTTATGGGCTGCTTAATTGGAAGTATAGTATCGGTAGCTTGCACCATTATGCTATGCAAGCTATTTAGGTTAGATGAGATTCTAACAGCATCTCTGATTCCAAAATCAGTTACAACAGTTATTGCAGTTGATTTGTCAGAGCAATTGGGTGGATTGCGCGCAATCACTGTATTGGAGGTTTCAGTATGCGGAATAGGTGGTGCTCTAATACATCCACTTATTATCAAGATATTTAAACTCAACAACAAAGTAGCAAGAGGTGTTGCGATAGGAGCCTCTTCACATGCTGTTGGGACATCACAGGCTATTAAAATGGGTGAAGTTGAAGGCGCAATAAGTGGTGTTTCCATAGGGATCACCGGAATATTAATGGTAATTATTGCATTATTCCTTTAATTAGTATAATATATAAATGTTAAGAAACAATTATTGGAGGTAGAAAATGAAAGTCGCAGTCATAACAGTAGATACTGAAGTTTACAAAGGAAATAAAGAGGATCTGGCAGGAAAAGCTATTACTGAATTCCTTGAAGAAATGGAAGGGGCATCAGTAGTTTTTACAAAAGCCTTACCAAGCGATAAGAAGATTCTATCTACAATACTTCAAAGAATGTCAGATGGTGAAATGGCTGACTTGATTCTAACTACAGGAGGTGCAGGCTGTGCGCCTGACGATATTACTCCTGAAGCGACAATGGAGATAGTTGAAAAACCGGTACTTGGAATACCGGAGGCTATGAGAGCTTTTACTTTGCAGAAAACTAATAGAGCCATGATAAATAGAAGTGCTGCCGGTATAAGAAATAAATCTTTGATTGTTAATTTACCGGGTAAAGAAAAGGCTGTAATTTTAACGCTCAAGTACTTATATGAAGTGATTGAACATGCAGTTACAGTTATTCAGGGAAAATAGTTTACATGAATGTAACATATCTTGAACACTCCGGATTTGTAGTTGAACTAATAGATAAGATATTAGTATTTGATTATTATAAAGGGAATTTAAAAAGACATCTTAAGACAAATAAGGATGTCTTTATCTTTGTGAGTCATGTGCATGGTGACCATTATAATCCCAATATTTTTCTTAAGAGTAATTTTGAGGATTGTACAGGTAATGTTGCTTATATATTGTCAAATGACATTATTGCAGCAAAAGCTGAGAATATATATTATATTGGTCCGGATGAAAATTTGGAAATCCGTGGTGTGAATATAAACACTCTAAAGTCAACAGATGAGGGCGTCGCATTTTGTGTTAATTGCTCCGGAAAATCAATATATTTTGCAGGCGATTTAAACTATTGGTATTGGGAAGAAGAAAGCGATGAATATAATATTAAGATGAGGAATGACTATTATTCTCAGATAGCTAAAATATTTGATAAGCACTTCGATATTGCATTTATCCCATTGGACCCCAGATTAGGAGATCAATACGCATTTGGTTTAGATTACTTTGTTAGAAATACAAATACAGATGTAATCTTCCCTATGCATATGTGGGGTAATTATAAAGTGATAGATAAACTAATCGGTGATGACATAAGTAAATCGTACAGGAATAAAATAGTTCAAATTAAAAAGAGCAGTAGAGAATTTGAACTATAAATTCAAACCATAAAAATTTTAGAGATAAGGAATATACTATGAAAGTATCTATTTATACTGACGGTGCTGCTAGAGGTAATCCTGATGGCCCCGGTGGGTATGGTGTCGTAATGGAATATATGGATTCACATGGCAAACTTCATACGAGAGAGTTGTCACAGGGATATATTAAGACAACTAATAATCGCATGGAGCTGATGGCAGTTATTACCGGATTTGAGGCACTTAACAGGTCTTGTGAAGTACATCTATATTCAGACTCACAGTATGTTATAAAAGCCTTTAACGATGATTGGATTAGTGGGTGGCTTAAAACCGACTGGAAAAAGGGTAAAATTAAAAATATAGATTTGTGGAAAAGGTTATTGTTGGCTATTGAGGGTCATAATATCACTTGGATATGGGTAAAAGGACATGATGGCCATCCACAAAATGAAAGATGTGATAAGTTAGCAACAGAAGCTGCTGATTCAAATGATTTGATAGAAGATACAATTCAAGATGCTAATATTATGTAAGTAAGGCAGGTAATCGCAGCTGCAAGTTCCGAAAGGGCGCAGGTGAGGAAAGTCCGGGCTTCATAGGGCAGGATGCCGGATAACATCCGGTGGAGGTGACTCCAAGGCTAGTGCAACAGAAATATACCGCCACATTTGTGGTAAGGTTGGAAGGGCAGTGTAAGAGACTACCGCCTCTTTGGTAACAAAGAGGGCATATGTAAACCCCATCCGAAGCAAGACCGAATAAAGACTACGTGGCTGCCCGTCACGTCTTAGGTAGGTCGCTCGATCTTGTCGGTAACGACAAGGCTAGATAGATGATTACCAGAAACAGGACCCGGCTTATAGCCTTGCTTACATAAAGGTAAAAAAAGAGATATAAGAGCATAAATCAGAAAGTATACTTTCGAGGTTGGCTCCTATATCTATTTTTATGATGTTTAGTTAATTATTTACCATTATATTTTTCTTCACAATACTTACAACGATAAGTTTTACTTTGCTCATCGGTTAGTAAAAATATGTGATCTAGTTCTTGCTCAATTGATGTTATACATCTTGGGTTTTTACATTTTATAACATTTACTATTTTCTTTGGTAGTGTAAGAGTCATTTTGTCGACTATCACTTCGTCTTTTATAATATTAACGGTTATATTGTGATCAATAAACCCTAAAACATTTAAGTCAATGTAGTCAATTGGGCACTCTATTTTCATTATATCTTTCTTACCCATTTTTGAACTACTTGCATTTTTGATTATAGCAACCACACAGTCAAGTCTGTCTAAGTGAAGATTTTTATATATATCCATACTTCTGCCGGCTTCAATATGATCAAGAACAAAACCCTCTGAAATACGACCTACGTTTAATGTGTTTTTTACCATTTTAATATCCTCCTTAGACCGTTATGTTTAATAGCTTTAGAATTAAAGCCATACGTATATAAACACCATATTGTGCCTGCTTGAAATAGGCAGCTCTTGGATCATCGTCTATTTCAACTGAGATTTCATTTACCCGGGGAAGCGGATGGAGTATATACATTTCATCCGGAGCGAGTTTCATTTTTTTAGAATCCAAAATATAAAAGTCTTTCATACGAATATAGTCATCTTCATTGAAAAAGCGCTCTTTTTGAACCCGTGTCATATACAGGAAGTCGAGTTTAGGAAGGGCTTCTTCCATTCTTACAACTTCTGTATATTCTACGTTATTCTGATCAAGTACATCTTCTTTAATATAATCAGGTAACTTTAATTCATCAGGTGAGATTAAATAAAAGCTTACATTTTCATATCGTACCAGTGCATTAATCAGAGAATGTACAGTACGCCCAAACTTTAGGTCGCCGCATAGACCAATTGTTATATTGTCCAGATGTCCTTTTAATGAGCGAATAGTAAGTAAATCAGTTAACGTTTGTGTAGGATGCTGATGTCCACCATCGCCTGCATTTATTACCGGAATAGAAGAGTACTTGCACGCTACATAGGGTGCACCTTCTTTCGGATGTCTCATAGCACAGATATCTGCATAACAGGATACCGTCCTTATGGTGTCTGCAACACTTTCGCCTTTTGATGCTGACGAAGAAGATGCTTCTGAAAAGCCTAATATACTGCCACCAAGATTTAACATAGCAGCCTCATGACTAAGTCTCGTTCTAGTACTTGGCTCATAGAATAAAGTTGCAAGTTTTTTTCCGTCACAAGCATGAGCATATTTATCAGGATGTATTTCTATATCTGCTGCTACATCCATTAAGGAATCAAGTTCCTCTGTAGTAAAATCAAGTGGACTAATTAAATGTCTCATTGTAGCCTCCTTTTATATAAATTGTATTAGTTCTGATACAGTTTTTCTTTTTGGCATTTCCGGAGAAGTATCAGGTTCGCCAAGTGCTACCAGTGCTGCAAGTTCATGCGAATCAGGTATGTTTAATATTTTGCTAACTTTATCTTCGTCAAATATCCCCATAATTACTGTCCCAAGGCCGAGCTCATTAGCAGCCAAACAAAATGTTTGGGTTGCTATTCCGGCATCAAACATTTGCCATCCTGCACCTTTGGCTGTAGAAAAAGAGCCATCACGTTCAAAGCCACTACGGCCCTTTATTAACGTAACAGCTATTAATACCGGCGCACTTTTAATTATTTTTGAATTATAATCAGGGGTAGCATTTTCGGAAATTTGATTTAAAACATTAGAGTCGGAAATTGCAATATATCGCGTAATTTGTGAATTTTTCCAAGACGGAGAAAATGAAGCGGATTCTACTATAGATTCAATAATAGAATTATTAATTGGAGTAGGTTTAAATTTGCGTATACTTCGTCTTGAGCTAATACAATCGAGTGTATTCATGTTCGTTCCTCCTTAAAAATTTTCTACCAATAATAATATAATAAATCAATAAGATTTTCAAGTATAAAAGAAGTATGTTATACTATGTTTTGTAAATAATTCGACAAAGCCTAATAAATAGAGGAGTTTTAGATGAGAGCCATACCTGAACTTAGAGAAGAACTAGATAATATAGATAAGGAAATAGTGAGATTAATTAACAGACGAATGGATGCATGTAAGGAAGTGGGGCTTAACAAAGCAGCATCCGGAAAGAAAGTATATGACGAAGAAAGAGAACGTGAAAAGCTAAAACAAGTAATGTCATACGTTGATGATAATGCACTAAAGAAGAATGTAGAAGAACTGTTTATTCAGATAATGACTCAGAGTAGAAGAGAACAATATAAGATTATCAATGAAAAAAGAAATATTCACCAGAATGAATTCAGCATGGTAGATGATTTTGATTTTGTTGATAAAAAAGTAGTGTTTCAAGGAGTAGAAGGGTCTTATTCAGAAGCTGCAACTAATAAATATTTCCCAAATAATGACAGATACCATGTGAAGACATTTAGAAGTGCTATTGAAGAAGTAATGAAAGGTAATGCGGATTTTGGGGTTCTACCTATAGAAAATTCTTCTGCAGGTGCAGTCAGTGATGTTTATGATTTGTTGTCTGAATATCCCGCTGCAATTATTGGAGAAATTATTATTCCTATAGTTCATACATTATCAGGTGTTCCGGGAACAACAATTTCTACTATTGAGAAGATATATTCGCATCAACAGGCACTTATGCAAAGCTCAGATTACTTGGAAACACATCCTGACTGGGAACTGATTAATGTGGCTAATACAGCTGTAGCAGCTAGAAAGGTTAAAGAAGACGCAAGTATTAATAAAGCTGCAGTTTGTTCACGTGAGGCAGCAAAATTATATGGATTAAACATAATTGAGAACAGCATAAATCACAGTGAAAGTAATAAAACAAAATTTATTATAATATCACATAACAAGATATATAAAAAAAATGCAAAAAAAGTAAGTGTAAGTTTTGAACTCCCACATAAAACGGGTTCATTATATCGTATACTATCACATGTGATTTTTAATGAATTAAACATGACTAAAATTGAATCGCGTCCAATCAGAGATAAAACATGGGAATACAGATTTTTTGTGGATTTTGAAGGTTCACTAAATTCTGCAGAAGTGTATAATGCACTTGTTGGATTAAAAGAGGAAAGTAAAAATTTAAGAGTTCTTGGAAACTATTAGGAGACCGGTTATGAATGTAAATGAATTAATTTTATATAAAGACTTTGATAAAGGTGAGATTTTAGATAGTTTGGATACGGTATTATCGGGAAATGATGTAGAACACACATATGAGTGGATAAGCGAGCTTGTGGAGTTCTCTGTTCATAATGGATTTTCAGGCAATATATGGCATACATATCTTACGTATCTATTAGTCACAAATGAAAATGCTTATAGTAAGTCCTGTGAAATAGTAGGAGAAGTTTCAGGGAGCATAAATCAATTTGCTTTACATGATTTTAAGATATTTTACAATCTGTTCAAAGTGGATTTTAATAAGGTCAGCAAAGAGACAGGCGTTGATGAATTATCAATAGTATCTAATTATGTTGGGACCAGTGAATCGGGGAAGGTATTCAATCTTAGAATAAGAGATAGGATTCATTCATTAAGTAATTATTTATCTCAGTCAGAGAACGAAGTAGTGTTTAAAACTGAGATGACACGCTTTTACAAAGAATTTGGTGTAGGCACATTTGGATTACATAAGGCTTTTCGTATAGAAAACAAGACAAATACAGTGGAAATAGTTCCAATTAGAAAGATTGCGCATGTCAATCTGGATGACCTTGTGGGATATGAAATACCTAAGGAGAAACTTATAGCTAATACGGAAGCATTTGTTGATGGAAAGAAAGCTAATAATTGTCTGTTGTTTGGAGATGCAGGAACAGGAAAATCGTCAAGTATCAAAGCAATTCTTAATAAATATTACGATAAAGGTCTTCGTATGATTGAGTTATACAAGCATCAATTTCAGGATTTAAATGATGTTATCGACCAAATAAAAGACAGAAATTATAAGTTTATCATATACATGGATGACCTATCATTTGAAGAGTTTGAAATAGAATATAAATACTTAAAAGCAGTTATCGAAGGTGGTCTTGAAAGAAAGCCGGATAATGTTCTTATATATGCAACGTCTAATAGGCGACATTTAGTTAGAGAAACATTTAAAGATAAAGCGGATAGAGATGAAGAACTCCATACAAATGATACGGTTCAAGAGAAGCTGTCACTTGTTGCCAGATTCGGAGTGACAATTTATTTCGGAAAACCTGAGAAAAGGGAATTTCAGGAGATAGTAAAAGCATTAGCAAAACGAAATAAAGTAAACATAGCCGAGGAGCAACTCCTCTTAGAGGCAAATAAATGGGAACTTAACCATGGCGGAATGTCAGGTAGAAGTGCACAACAATTTATTGATTATCTATTAGGAAAATAATGTATAAGTAAAGGGGGCTATCGTAAAATACATAAAAAGAAAAATGTATTTTACGATAGCCCCTTTAATAGTTATCACACTTGTTTGAAATCAGTTATGTTAGAATCAGTTGTTATAGAATAATTCGTATAGTAAACAACAAATCCGGGTTTTGTACCTTTTGGCTTTTTAAGATTCTTCTTTAAAGTATAATCTACTTCGATTTTATCACTTTCACGACGTGAGGAATAATATGCGGCTAGTTTAGCAGCCTCTTCAAAGGTTTTATCAGTTATTTCATCATCAGTATTATTGATGACGACTACATGCGAACCCGGAGCATCCTTGACATGAAACCACCAATCATTTCCCTTTGCTAAGTCAAAACTTATATGCTCATTTTGAAGATTATTTTGTCCTACATATATATCATATCCATCAGTTGATTTATAGCAAAGAGGTTTACTCTTTTCCATTTGTTTATTGCGTTTTTCATGACGTCGTTTGACGTAGCCACTTTGCATTAACTCTTCTTTAATTTCTTGTAAGTCGCTTTCCGATAAAGCATTGTCAAGAGCAGATGATACAGAAGATAGATAGTCTATTTCTTCCTTTGTCTCTTTTACTAACTCTGAAACAGCTTCAAAAGTACGTTTCTTTTTATTATACTTCGCAAAATATTTTTGAGAATTTTCACTAGGTGTTTTAGTCGGGTCGATTGGAATGACTACATCCTTTTCACTATAATAGTTAAAGGCTTTCAATTCCTTAGATCCTTCCTCCAAGTTGTATCCATAGGCATTTATTAACTCGCCATATTCTTTAAATTTATTCCTGTCCTCAGTGTCATCTAGCTGACGCAGTTGAAGTTTGTATTTTTTTACATTACGTTCTAATGATAAGGTCACGATATGACGTAAATCAACAGATTTTTGGCGTATCCTAGTGTTTATTTCTTTTTTTCGATAAAAGTCAGCAAGTAAAGAACAGATGGAATCATACTTTTCAAGTCTATATGAATTATAATGAGTTAATGGTAGTGATGAATAGTCAATCGGAATGTCATTATCATAATAGATAGAAGGGGTAAAAGTATGAGTCTTCACATCTTCCATATAATATATGAATTGCTTATATAAATGAAGTAGAGTGTCGCTATCAAGAGATTTGGCATCTATACTTTCGTTTACACCGGAAATATAGCATATTTCTTCTGATACTAAAGGACTTATACCTGTGAAGCTTTTAAAAATAGAGGCAGATAGTTCCATGGGCTTGCTTTTTATAGCATCAACAAATTCATTTTGTGAAACATCAAGAGGCGATAATTTGTGTGACTGATCAGGAATAAAGTATTCTCTGCCGGGAAGGACCTCTCTTACGGAACTCACATTGAGAGAGACGTGTTTTATGCTATCAATTATTATATTTTTATCGTCAATGAAAATAATATTACTATGTTTTCCCATAAGTTCAATAACAAGACGTTTCTTAGACAGATCACCTAGTTCATCTAAATGTTCAATATCAATAAATATTACACGTTCAAGTGAAGGCTGTGTAATGGAGGTTATTCGTCCACTTCCAATATACTTTCGTAGAAGCATACAGAAATTAGGCGCTGTCATAGGACTTGGTTTATTACTATCAATTAAATAGAGAAGCGGAAGTGAAGGATTTGCCGAAATAAGCAATCTCTTTTGTCCTGTGGAAGTCTTTATAGTAATAAGTAACTCGTCGTGCTCGGGTTGAGCTATTTTATTTATTCTACTATTAGAAAGTTCTTTGTTTAATTCGTATACCAGATTGGCTACGGTTATTCCGTCTAATGCCATTTGTTAAATCTCCTTTAATTACTTTAATTGTAAGCGTTTTGCATAACGTAAAGATATATTAACACAGTTGACTCAAATTTCCAAATGTACTATAATAAAATACGCTTATACACAATATTTGAGGAGAAAAGAGAGGTATAAACAGATGATAAAAAGCATGACCGGATTTGGTAGATGCGAGTATGAAGTTGATAATAGAAAATATACTGTAGAAATGAAGGGCGTAAATCACAGATATTTAGATTTTAATATCCGGATGCCTAAAAAGTTTAATTTCTTTGATTCTTCGATTCGTACATTGGTCAAAAAAAGTGTTGCACGTGGCAAAGTTGATATGTTCATTACTTATGAGGATAATAATGAGGAACAAGTATCGCTTAAGTACAATAATGCTCTTGCCAAAGAGTATATGGACAAGTTTAAAGAAATACAAACTGAATTTTCACTGGATAATGACATCAGAGTTTCTACAATATCAAGGTGTCCTGAAGTTCTGACGATGGAAGAACAGTCTATTGATGAAGAAGAGTTATGGAAAAATCTCAAAAAAGCTGTAGAAGGCGCATTAGAACAATTTGCAAGTACTAGGGAAACTGAAGGTGACAATCTTAGAAAAGACTTAATTGATAAACTGAACTCTATGGTTGGCAAAGTCGAGGTTATTGATGAACGATCTCCGGAGATTATAGAAGAGTTCAAGAATAAGATACTTGGTAAGGTTAAAGAACTATTAGAAGATTCACAAATAGAGGATGCAAGAATTACTCAGGAAGTCGTAATGTTTTCAGAGAAAATATGTACAGATGAAGAGACCGTAAGGTTAAAGAGTCATATAAGTCATATGAAAGATACATTAATGAGTGATGAGCCCGGTATAGGTAGAAAGCTTGATTTTATTGCCCAAGAAATGAATCGTGAAGCAAATACTATTCTCTCTAAAGCAAATGATATTTCAATTTCGAATGTTGCAATAGATTTAAAAACTGAAGTTGAAAAGATAAGAGAACAGATTCAAAATATTGAGTAGGGGTGGATTATGACTAGAAGAGGAATACTTACTGTAGTGTCTGGGTTTTCCGGTTCTGGAAAAGGGACCATAATGAAGGCACTTATAAAAAAATATAATGAATATGCCCTTTCGATATCTGCAACAACAAGGAAACCTCGCGTCGGAGAAGTTCATGGACGAGAATATTTTTTCAAAACACATGATGAATTTGAAAAAATGATTGATAATGAAGAATTAATAGAGTATGCTAATTATGTAGGTAATTTTTACGGAACACCGAGCAAATATGTTGAGGACATGCTCTCAAGAGGCAAAGATGTTATCATCGAAATAGAAATGGTTGGGGCACTAAAGGTCAAGAAAAAGATTCCTGACACATTGTTATTGTTTGTAACACCACCAACTATAGAAGAACTTAAAAAAAGGTTAGTTGGAAGAGGAACCGAAACGATAGACGTCATAGAAAGTCGTATTAAAAGAGCATCTGATGAAGCCGATGTTATGAAAGATTATGATTATCTTATAATTAATGATTGTCTTGAAGATACAGTAGAAACCGTTCATGAAATTATTAAAAACGAGCATCTAAGAGGCTCGAGAAATGCAGAGTTTATAGACCATCTGAAAGATGAGTTGAAAGGAGAATTATAAATGTTACATCCATCGTATAGTGATTTAATGCAGGTAGTAAACAAAGACGTAGAAGAGGGACACACTAAGGTAGTTAACAGCCGTTATTCTATTGTAATGGCAACCGCTAAAAGAGCAAGAGAAATAATAGATGGTTCAATGCCTTTAATCGAAACAAAAGAAGGAGAAAAGCCATTATCAATAGCAATAGAAGAGTTGAATGAAAGAAAGATAACAATCCATGCAGTAGAAGAGTAAGAGATGTAAAGGGTAGATGCTTAGGTATCTGCCTTTTTAACTAGAAAGGTGAAGTATGAATGTTCTGTTTATATCGCTTGGATGCGATAAAAATCTAGTTGATTCTGAAGTTATGCTAGGTCTAATTAAAGACAAGGGATATACTATAACAGATGATGAAAATGAAGCAGATATAATTGTAATAAATACATGCTGTTTTATACATGATGCTAAAGAAGAAAGTATAGATCAGATACTTTCAATGGCTGAACTAAAGAAAAATGGTAATATTAAAGTTATCATAGTAACAGGCTGTATGGCAGAGAGATATCGGGAAGAAATCATAGAAGAAATACCGGAAATAGATGCCGTATTAGGTACAAATGCGTATGGAGACATAATAAAAGCAATCGAAGCTGCATTAAAAAAAGACCATATGGTAGATATTAAAGAACTCGTAGGTATTCCTGATGTAAAAACAAAAAGAGTAGTGACCACAGGAGGCCATTTCGCATATCTGAAAATTGCTGAGGGCTGTGATAAACATTGTACATACTGTATTATACCATCTCTAAGGGGCGATTATAGAAGCGTACCAATGGATAAGTTGATTAATGAAGCCAAAGAGTTAGTATCCGATGGTGTAAAAGAATTGATACTTGTAGCACAAGAAACTACTGTTTATGGAAAAGATATATATGGCGAGAAAAGGTTACACATTTTACTTAAGAAACTTGCTGAAATCGATGATCTAAAATGGATTAGGATACTATACTGTTATCCGGAAGAAATATATGAGGAACTAATAGAGACCATTCGGTGCGAAGATAAGGTCTGTAATTACTTAGATCTACCTATACAACATGCAAATGATGGTATATTAAAGAAAATGGGAAGACGAACATCTAAGAAGCAGTTGCTTGATATCATAGGTAAGCTTAGAAAAGAAATTCCTGACATATGTCTAAGGACTAGTCTAATAACCGGATTTCCCGGAGAAACAGAGGCACAGCATTCTGAACTTATGGAATTTGTAGACGAAGTTGAATTTGATAGACTGGGTGTTTTTACCTATTCGCAAGAAGAAAATACACCGGCTGCTAAGATGCCAAATCAAATAGATGAAAATGTTAAAAGTGATAGACAAGCTGATATTATGGAATTACAACAAGATATTTCTCTTAGCAAGGGAGAGGATATGATTGGCAAAGAGGTTATTACCATGATTGAAGGTAAAGTGGCTGATGAAAATGCATATGTAGGGAGAACATATAAGGATGCTCCCAATGTTGATGGTTTAATATTCCTAAACAGTGATGACAATTATGAAACCGGAGATTTCGTAAAAGTAAAAGTAACGGGAGCTCTGGAATACGATTTGATAGGAGAAATAGTATCATGAATTTACCAAATAAACTAACAGTAATAAGAATGTGTATGGTACCTGTTTTTGTAGTGTTTATGCTTAATGATTTTGGAGGTGCTGCTAATAAATGGATTGCTCTTGCATTATTTTGTGTAGCAAGTTTTACGGATTTCTTAGATGGTCATATTGCAAGAAGTAAAAATATGGTCACAAACTTCGGGAAGTTTATGGATCCGCTTGCTGATAAATTATTAGTATGTTCAGCTATGATATGTCTTATACCTATGGGGAGATTATCAGCTTGGATTGTTATAGTTATTATCGCAAGAGAATTTATAATAAGCGGATTCAGACTGGTTGCCTCTGATGCAGGTATTGTAATTGCTGCAAGCTATTGGGGAAAATTCAAAACTGTCTCACAGATGGCAATGATAATACTTCTGATAGCAAATTTCGGTGGAGTATTTAGCATTATAGAACAAGTTCTAATATGGATATCATTAGTTCTTACTGTTGTATCACTTGTTGACTACGTTGCTAAGAATCATAAGGTACTTACTGAGGGAGGCATGTAGTATGAATGTTGAAATAATTAGTGTGGGTACTGAGATACTTTTAGGAAATATAGTAAATACGAATGCCGCATATCTGGCAGAAAAATGTGCATTACTTGGATTGTCAAGCTATCATCAGAGTGCGGTTGGAGACAATAAAGAAAGACTATATGATGCAGTGTCACTTGCAGTTTCTCGATCCGATATTGTTCTATTAACTGGAGGTTTGGGTCCTACCGAAGATGATTTGACAAAAGAAGTGGTAGCAGAAGTCTTTGGATTAGCGATGTACGAAGATGAACATTCTAAAAATAGAATACAAAAGTATTTTGATAAGATACATTCTTCGAAAATCACTTCAAATAACTGGAAACAGGCAATGATTCCCGAAGGAGCCATTGTAATAGATAACCACAATGGAACTGCCCCCGGTATAATTGTTGAAAAGGATGATAAGATAGTTGTTTTAATGCCGGGACCACCGGGTGAACTTCGTATTATGTTTGAACGTGATGTAGAACCTTATTTAGAAAAAAAGCAACCGGAAAAATTCTTTTCGAAAATGTTAAAAGTCGTTTCAATTGGTGAAAGCAGAGCGGAGACTATGATTTTGGATCTAATAGAATCACAGAATAATCCAACTATTGCACCATATGCGAAAATTGGAGAAGTTCACTTTAGAATTACCGCGAAAGCCAATAATCCAAATGAAGCAAATAAACTAATGAATCCTTTAATCGATGAACTATATCTAAGATTTGGGAATAATATTTACACCACGAAAGAAGAAGTAACACTTGAAGAAGTTATAATAAATATGCTGAATGACAAAGAATTAACCTTAACAACTGCTGAGTCATGTACAGGAGGACTTCTATCAGGAAGACTTATAAATGTTTCGGGTGCATCAAATGTGTATAGTGAAGGACACATAACTTACTCGAATGATGTTAAAGAAAAGGTCTTGGGAGTAAATCACGAAACATTAGTTAAATATGGTGCAGTCAGCGAACAGACGGCTGGAGAAATGGCGATTGGCGCTGCAAAAACCGCAAATGCAGATGTCGCAATATCGATAACCGGAATTGCAGGACCTGATGGAGGAACTAAAGACAAACCGGTTGGGTTAACATATATAGGGTGTTATGCAAGAGGAGAAATGCGTGTAGAGAAATTTTTCTTTACAGGAAACAGAGAAAAGAACAGAGATTACGCAGTAGTTAGGGCATTAACATTACTAAGAGAAATGTTGCTAACTATACAATAAGGAGATTTCAAATATGGATGTTAGATTACTAAGAAGAGAAGAAATATTAGAAGCACTTAGACTAACTTGGGAGGTTTTTGCTCAAGATATAGCGCCTACTTATACACCACAGGGAGTAGAAGAGTTTCAAAAATTTATTAAAGCAGACAATATTATGTCATTGTTTGACAGACAGGGATTGGTTTTCTTTGGTGCTTATTACGACGGACAACTAAAAGGAACTATTGCTGTTAAATCTATTGGTCATATTTCATTATTTTATGTAAAAAAAGACGAGCAGCGAAAAGGAATAGGAAGGATGCTGTTTGGAGCTGCAGCTTCATATTGTAATTTTGTACTAAAGGTTCCAAAGCTTACTGTTAATTCAGCACCGGAAGCTGTTGTGATATATCAAAAATTGGGTATGATACAGTCGGCACAGCAACAACAGATAAATGGAATTGACTTCGTGCCTATGCAAATGCAGTTGTACAATCAGAATGGTCAGCATGAACAAAAAAAGTCAAAAACCGGACTTATCATAGGAATTATTATTGGTATTGTAATACTTGTTATTGCTGCTTTTGCAGGAATTGGAAACATAGTGTATAGAACGATAGACCAATATGAGAGCAGACAAGACCAAGACGATGATTCAAACAACGGTGGACAGTACCCGAATAATGAATATGACGAAGATTGGTTTGATGATGGTGATGAAGACGAGCAATATCAAGAAGAATTAGAAGGAATAAATGCGATAGATGCATATGAAGCGGATGATGTTTCATTTGAAATAGAAGATGATAATTACCAGGAGCAGACAACAAATGGTGAATCTAGTTATGTAGACTTTGATATTACATATCCGGTTATAAATGGACTGGAGAATAAAGATGTCGAGAAAAAAGTAAATGAAACACTTAAAAACATAGCACTTAAAACTGCTAACGATATATATTTGGATCCGACACAAGAGATGAAGGAAAGGGATCTTGAAGCTGATGAATCATATAAAGTAAGTTATGTACAGTATAAAGTTACTTTTGTGAATAATGATTTTATTAGTGTTGTATTCGATGATAATGCTTGCAAGATAACTCCGGATAGCATCAAAACACATCTGCGTACTGCAAATATTAGCTTGAAAGATGGTAAGGAATATAAGGTAAAAGATATAGTTGATTTAAATAATGATTTCTTGAATGATTTTGTTAGAACAATGCAATTAGAAGCTCAGGATTCAAAATTTCTTACTGAAGTTGATTTGGATACTATCGAATCAGCACTTCAAGGAAAAGACCCTACAGGTGTATATATTCCTGAATTCTTTTTAGATGCAGATGGGATTGAAATTGGTTTTGATATTAACCCTGAACCGGATTCTACACACACTTATTTGTATTCATGGGTTACGGCTCCATTTGAAATGGACGAAATAGAAGATTACAAAAACAATAGTGATTTCTGGTCATATTTGGGCGATTTTGCAGATTGACGCTAATTGATAAATATGAGACAATAACTCGGTACGACAAAAACGAATTTCGAAAGGAGTCTTGAAATGATTTATTCACACGAAGTAGAGATGATGTGTCCTGTAGCACAAGGCGCAAATCATGGACCAGCCCCAATCCCGGAAGAAGCTAAGTGGGTACAGGCTAAAGAAGTAAAAGACATTTCCGGTTTTACACATGGTGTAGGCTGGTGTGCACCACAACAAGGTGCCTGTAAGCTATCACTAAACGTAAAAGACGGGATTATCCAGGAGGCATTAATTGAAACAATAGGATGCTCGGGAATGACACATTCAGCTGCTATGGCATCTGAAATTTTACCCGGTAAAACTATATTAGAAGCATTAAACACAGACCTTGTCTGTGATGCGATAAACACAGCAATGAGAGAGTTATTCCTTCAGATTGTATATGGAAGAACACAGAGTGCATTTTCTGAAGATGGACTGGCAATTGGTGCAGGTCTTGAGGATTTAGGAAAGGGACTTCGCTCTCAAGTTGGAACTATGTATGGAACATTGGCTAAAGGTCCTCGCTATCTTGAAATGGCTGAGGGTTATGTTACAGGTATTGCACTCGATAAAAACGATGAAATTATCGGATATCAATTCGTAAGTCTTGGTAAGATGACTGATTTTATCAAAAATGGTGATGAGCCAAACGTAGCATATGAAAAAGCAAAAGGTCAATATGGACGCGTTGATGAAGCTGCAAAAATAATTGACCCAAGGAAAGAATAGGATAGGAGGAGTGTAAACAATGGCTTTATTTGAATCATACGAAAGACGAATTAATAAAATTAATGAAGTACTTAAAAGTTATGGCATCTCTTCTATCGAAGAAGCAGAGAAAATAACAAAGGACGCAGGACTTGAAGTATATGACCAAGTTAAAGGTATCCAATCAATATGTTTTGAAAATGCACCGTGGGCATATATAGTAGGTGCTGCTATTGCAATTAAAAAAGATTGTAGAAAAGCTGCTGATGCAGCAGCAGCAATTGGTGAGGGACTACAGGCTTTTTGTATTCCGGGATCTGTTGCAGATCAGAGAAAAGTTGGCCTTGGCCATGGGAACTTAGGCAAGATGCTACTTGAAGAAGAGACGGAATGTTTTGCTTTCCTAGCCGGACATGAAAGTTTCGCAGCAGCTGAAGGTGCTATTGGTATAGCTGAAAAAGCCAACAAGGTTCGCAAGAAACCACTGAGAGTAATTTTAAATGGTCTTGGAAAAGATGCTGCAAAAATCATATCAAGAATAAATGGATTTACATATGTTCAGACTGATTATGACTACTATACAGGAGAACTTAAAGAAGTAGAAAGAACGGCTTATTCCGAAGGACTTCGTTCTAAGGTTAATTGTTACGGAGCAAATGATGTTAGAGAAGGTGTTGCCATTATGGCAAGTGAGGGAGTAGATGTTTCTATTACGGGAAACTCGACAAATCCTACACGTTTTCAACATCCGGTTGCAGGTACGTATAAGAAAGAATGTCAGGAAAAAGGCAAGAAATACTTTTCAGTAGCTTCAGGTGGTGGTACAGGACGTACTCTACATCCTGATAACATGGCTGCAGGTCCTGCTTCTTATGGAATGACTGATACATTAGGACGTATGCATTCTGATGCTCAGTTTGCAGGTTCGTCTTCAGTTCCTGCTCATGTAGAGATGATGGGTCTTATCGGTGCAGGAAACAATCCAATGGTAGGTATGACAGTGGCCGTTGCGGTAAGTATCGAAGAAGCTGCGCAGGCAGGGAAATTCTAAAGAATCGCGTATTTATAAGGAATTTGCAGAAACAAAAACGTGTCAGAACATGCGAAAATTTACACGTACTACACAAATAATACACGGGTAA
>JBKEBP010000148.1:0-64800 GCA_047973235.1 Suipraeoptans sp.
TTTCGACTTTGTGTACAGGTTTCTTTTCTCTTCTTGCCATAATAATAGGCCTCCTATGATTTTATTTTATCATAGAAGACCTTATTATTCTTAATTTACAGAAATTCTTTCACAGACTCACCTGCGTTCTTTTTGGGTCTATATCGAATTTTGTTATTTTGTGAAATCAATAATTTTTTTTGCAATACCTTTAGGATCCAAGCCGTAAAACTCGGTCATGACATCGTAATCCCCGGAAGTTGCATAGTGATTTTCGATCCCTATCGGTTTTACTATGGCAGGACAATACTCACTGCAAACCTCAGATACAATAGTGCCTAGTCCGCCTTTTGTAAAATGTTCTTCTACAGTAACAATTTTCCCTAGTTTAGCTGCTTTTTTAACTAAGTCGACATCTATAGGATTGAGTGTTGGCATACCTATCACCATAGGACTAATGCCCTCGGCGTCTAGTATATCTAATGCATCTATCACTCGCTCCGTCATATTTCCCGTAGATATGATTGCCACATCACTTCCGTCCTGAATAACTCTGCCTTTGCCAATCTCAAAAGGAGTGCTGTCAAAAAGTTTAGGGAATGAACCTGAACCTACTCTCATATATACAGGTCCCTCATAATTAATCATGGCTTCGAAAGCACTAGTTACCTCGTCGGCATCTTGTGGAGCTATAATAACGATATCCGGTATTGCACGAACTAAAGTGAAATCGTCAAGACCATAGTGTGTTGGTCCCAAATCAGAATAACTAAAGCCTGCATTTCGTCCAATAAGTTTAACGTTTTGCTGCATATAACCAACATCAATTCTAAGCATTTCATATGGTCTACCGGTTACGAAAGGTGAAGGTGCACAAAACACAGGCATTAGACCGGTTGTTGCAAATCCTGAGGCAATACCCATTACACCCTGTTCCATAATTCCGAATTCAAAATATTTATCAGGATATTTTTCTATGAAAGGAGAAAATCCTGAATTGGGACCGCTGTCAGCGGATAATAATACTATCTGAGGATTCTCTTCTACAGCCTTTAACAAGGCATCACTCAGTAAGTTTTTTGGACTTATCATTTCTCTACTCATTTTCTAACCTCGCAATCAATTCAGTATTTTCCTTTTTGGCTTGAATCATTTCTTCAGGCGTGGGCATCCAGAAGTGATATTTAGCGACACCTTCTGCTTTGGAATAGCCCTTTGATTTTATTGTCTTAGCTACTATGACTGATGGCTTACCTTTTTCGAAAGGAAGTGCCTCTAAAGCTTCGACGATTTCGCTCATATTGTGACCATCGATTTCCCTTACGCTCCATCCGAAACCTTCGAAATGGTCTCTGATAGGAGAAAAGTTCATAACTTTCGTTACGTCACCACCAATTTGTAAGCCGTTATTATCAATAATTAGTGTTAGATTATCGAGATTATAATGTGAAGCAACAGCGATCGCCTCCCAATTGGAACCCTCGGCAAGTTCTCCGTCGCCCATTATTGTATAAATTTTGGAGGGGAGATCTTGTGACATTAGGCCGAGTGCCATTCCACAGCAAATGTTTAAACCGTGACCAAGAGCACCTGTGTTGGCTTCGATTCCGGGTAGCTTTTTCATATCCGGATGACCGGGCATCTTACAATGCAAAGAGCCATAGGTGTCTAATAGCGATTCGTCAAAAAAACCAAGAGAGCACAGAGCTGAGTACTGAGCAAGGCATTTGTGTCCACCTGATAGAATCAGACGATCGCGTGTTGGAAGTCCGGGATTACTCGGGTCTACGTTCATAATTCTTGAGTATAAAGCCGTAATAATATCTATACTTGAGTTAGCACCGCCTAAGTGACCGGCACTATGGGCTTCGCACATACGAAGGATTTTTTGCCTGTTTAGGGCGGCTTGCATTTCCAATTCTTTAATGTTTAGTTTCTTCATATTACTTATCACACCTTTCGTAAATTTAAGTATTTTATTTAATAGAGTATCTTTTCATTCATATTATCACTCATATGATTATTAGTCAATGGTGAAATGATTACAAATGATTATAAACGATATAAACTACAATAGTCAAAATGACGAATGAAAGAGATGAAAAACCTGTAAAACCCTGAATATATACGTGTCAAGAGGTTTTAAATGACAAAATAAACAAAAAAACAGGTTTCAAATTGTGATTATTGTCAATTGATAATAAATGATTGCAAGTATAGAATATAATCATTAATAATCATTTAATTAATCACATTATTGAACAAGGAGGAAAGAAGGATGAAAATAGCATTTGGAGTAGACCCGGGAGGATTTGAGCTGAGGGAAGGGGTTTTAAATCACTTAAAAGAGAAGGGATATGAAGTTTTTGACCTCGGAACAAAAAGTATGGATGCGGTTATACCTTATATGGAAGTAGGGCATAATGTAGCTGTATCCGTTACTTCAGGTGAGGCCGATATGGGAATAGTAATGTGTGGAACAGGAATGGGCATAAGTATCGCAACCAACAAAAACAAGGGAGCTAGATGCGCATTAGCAGAAAATTATTATTCAGTTAGAGAAAGTCGAATTATTAATGATGCAAACATTATTGCACTTGGTGGTACAACGACTAGTCTTAGAATGGCTTGTGAAATGATTGATATCTTTTTAGAAACAAAATTCGGACAAGGATTGCCTGAGTTTCGAGTAGAGCGTATTAAAGGAGGCGCAGAGAACCTTGCAAAATTCGAGGATAAAATGTTTAAGTAATGGAGGATAAGAAAGTGGCAGAATTCAAAGAAGTAAAAAAATTACCTGAGATTAAAGAGAAATTTGAGATGAAACTTCTTTTTCAAGTTTCGATTACAACACCGGATATGGAAACAATGTTTGAAAACTGGGGTAAGTTATTCAAAATTGACGAGGCTACTGTAGTAAAACGTTGTACGAAAGATTTCTATGACAGAGGTGAATTTGATGGAGCCAACTATTATGGTAAGCCATGTGAGTTTTATATTAAATACTATAGGTTTGATATGGGTGGAATAGATATGGAAATTATAGAACCACTTGATAAAAGCTCGGGAAATCCGTATTCTGACTTTTTAATTAGAAACGGAGGACAAAGTGGTATACAGCATGTTGCGTGTACTATGGATAATAGAGACCGATTTATTCAGACAATGGAAGATATTGGAATTGTACCAATGCAAAAGGGAACCATGGGCGCTCCAATGGAAGACGGCTTCCAAAAATCATTCTGCTTTTATGATTTATTGGACTATATAGGACTGATTATTGAATATGGGAACGTTGTAGTTGGACCACTTGCTAATGATCCACGTGCAGGAAACCCTGAAGGGTATAACATGAATTAACACAAATATATTTTGGAGAACAAGATGAGTAAAGTGAAAATTGGTGTATGTGAATGGGCATTACCAACCCTTGGTCCATATAGTATAAAGCTATCTCATGAGCTGGGGTTTGACGGATTGCAGTTAACGGATTTGCAAGGATACAGTTATCAATATCCGTTGAAAAACAAATATATACAGAATGCATATTTGGAGTATGCGAGGGAATATAACCAAACACTTGCTTCATTACATATGCGAAGCATATATCAGGATAAAACAATGTTATCTGAAAAAGGCAGTTCAAAGTCTGAACAGGCGAGACTAACAATTAAGAAGGATATAGAAGTTAGTGCAGAAATGAATATCCCTGTTGTTATGCTTACTGCGATTATTCCAATGGATGACAAACAAGCATTTATAAATGCGGCGGAACACATTAAATATGCATGTGATGTTGCACATGATAAAGGGATTATATGCACAATGGAAACAAGCTTACCTAATAATCAGATATATGAAATGGTTGAACTAACGAAGGGGAAGCTTAGGATATGTTTTGATACATGTAATCCATATATTTACGATATGGGTATTCCTTCTGAGATGCTTGCGGAAATGTTACAAAAGACACCGAATTTAATTGAGCATTATCATGTAAAAGATACCAAAAAGGAAGATTTCTTATGTGGACACCCGGCTCCTTGTAAAACGGGAGAAGGAGATTCGCATCTTGAAACTACTGCAGAAATTGTAAGGAATAGTAAATTTGAAGGTTGGGTTATTTCAGAGGTGTATTACCATGCTAAGCCTATAAATGATAATGGTAACTTTGTTGAAATAGCAAAAGAAGATGTAATGACAATACGGAACTATTTTAGCTGACTAATGTAAGGGAGAGAAAATGAAAAAAAGACTATTAAGCATTTTAATTATCGCAGTAATGGCAATATCTTTAGCAGCATGTGGTAGCTCAGGTGGCGGAGATGAAACAAGTGACTCTGCTAGTGAAACAAGTGATGCAAGCAGCACATCAAGTGGTGAAAGTGAATACAATTTGAAATTTAGTTTGGCAATATCCGAAAGTAACTTTCAAGCTGAAACATGGAGAACATGGGCTGATGCGGTTACAGAAGCTACAGACGGCAGAGTAACTTTTACATTCTATTATGATGATACTCTAATAGATGCAAATGCAGAATATCAACAACTTGTAGCAGGTATTGCGGATATAGCCGATGTTCATAGATATGCCAATGATGGTTTTGTTATATCTGAGAACTGGAAAAGCTTGACATCAGGAGTTCCTGAAGATGCAGTTGTAGAATTCTCATATAGACTATATGAAGAATTTCCTGAAATAGCTGCAGAATACGATGATGTTAAAGTACTTGCCCAGGGATTTAACGGCGGAACAATGTATCAATTGCTTACTGTAAATAAAGAAGTAAAAACAGTTGATGATATGAAAGGTCTAACAATATGGTGTGAGGCTGACTGGAACGGATTCGTTGAAAAGTGTGGTGCAAGTCCGGTAAATACACCTTTCTCAGAAGTTTATTCATCACTTCAAAAGAATATGTATGATGGTATGTTGATTCCAACAGAAACCTTAAGGTCAGTTAATTTTGCAGAAGTTACACAGTACTGTGTTAAGTTGAATCTTTGCTACACAAGTGCGCCGGGTCATCTTATGAATCTTAATACTTGGAATAGCCTACCTGAAGATATTCAAGCTATTTTTGATAGCGATGAAATTATTAAAGTAGCTGAGAATGCCAACGTAGAAGGATTTGCGGCAACCGAGGCTGATGCTATGGAATGGGCAGAAGAAACCTATGGAACAATTGAGGTGGTTTTAACAGAGGCAGACCATACTGCTTTTATGGATCTGGTTACACAGGCTAACCTTGAAAAAGCACAGGAACTTGACAGTAAGGGACTACCGGGAACGGAAATAGTTGAAGCACTTGCTAAGTGGACTAAAGAGTGGAATGAAGAAAAGGGTGAGTAGTTATGAGTAGTTACGACGAAAAGAAGATTAGAATTGCAGATAAAATATCTACATTACTAGCTCTTATAGCAGGAGTCTTCTTAAGTATAGCAACTGTTCTTATGTTCGTTAATATTCTTACTAGAACGTTTGCTGATTATAACTTGATATTTATATATGATGTTTGTGGTTTATGCGCAGCAGGAGCAGCATCTTTTACTATTCCTTATGTCACACTTCAGTCCGGTCACTCGAATATGGATACTATAATATCAAGGTTAAGTAAGAGAGTTCGATCAGGGTCGGAAGCACTTTCGGGCACGATTGCAATTTGTGCGATGCTATTTACCGTATATACCATTACGACAATAGCATATCAGAAGACCCTTGTACTGGAAGCGACAACATCATCAGGAATGCCTATATATATATTCAGGTGGTTGTATGTGTTAGGAATGGTCATTACAACAATAGCAGCAATTATTGAAGTCATTGACTTGGTGAGAATTGCAGTAGGAAAACAGGTTGTAAGAAACTCAGAGGAACTTGAGGAAGGAGACGAAGAAAATGACGATGAATAGTTGGGTCGGCGTTGGCTGTATAGCACTTTTCTTTGTACTCGCTTTAATGGGCATGAAAATATGTTACAGTCTCTTGACATGTTCACTGGTTGGTCTGTTTTTAATGAATGGGCTGGCAGGAACAATGGGTGTTATTGGAACTGCATTATTCTCTATGATTTCAAGTTATGATTATGCTGTTTTACCGATGTTTATTCTTATGGCAAGTATTATCACAGAGACAGGAATGGGTACAGACCTATATAGTTCGGCCAGAACATGGCTTGGTCACCTTCCGGGAGGTTTATGTGTAGCAACGATTGTTGCTTGTGCTATTTTTGCTGCAGTAACAGCATTCCCGTGGGCGTCTATTATGGCGGTTGGAGCAATTGCACTTCCTGAGATGTCAAGATATAAGTACGACAAGAAAATGGCAATTGGATCAGTTGCAGCAGGTTCTGAACTTGGAGATTTGATACCACCTTCGTCAATGTTTATTACATATGGAATGATAAGTGGAACTTCCATAGGAACATTGCTGATGGCAGGGATACTGCCGGGTGTTCTAATGGCTGCATTGTATATTATAGTAATTTTTGTATGGTGTAAAGTAAAGCCTAGTGCAGGACCAAGGGGCCCAAAAACGAGTGCCAAAGAAAAGGTGCTTGCTTTAAAAGATTGTTGGCCAATTTTAGTCGTAATCGCCTTTGCAATGGGTGGAATATTATTTGGATTATGTACACCAACAGAAGCGGGAGCAGTAGGCGCAATGATGTCATTTATCATAGCTACTATTCAAAGAAAAATGAGTCTCAAGGTATTTAAGAAAATCCTCATATCATCGGCTAAGTTAATAGGAATGATATACATGATAATATCTTGTGCCATGGTTATGAAGCAAATGATAGCATTATCGGGATTGCCTTACGTTATGTCAGATGCAGTTACTGCAATGAATCTATCACCAATCATACTTATATTAGTTATTTTAGTGGTATATATCATTCTTGGTATGTTTGTTGAAACGATGTCAATGGTATTACTTACGGTTGGTATATTCCTACCTATAGTTCAAGCGTGTGGATATTCGGCAATATGGTTTGGCGTAATCCTAGTTAGAATGGGTGATATTGGAGGACTTACACCACCAATGGGAATGACTTGCTTCTTTTTAAAGGGGCTTGTAAAGAAAACAACATTAAATGAAGTATTTAAAGGTTGTGGTCCGTTCCTTATAGCAGATGCTGTGGGATTAGCACTATTAATAGCATTTCCGGTTATATGTGAGTGGCTGCCGCGAGTGCTGGGATACGTAGTTACATAACATAAATAGCGAGGAAGCAAAATGAGTATTAAATTTGGGGTATGCGAATTCTGTATGCCATGTGATGGACCACTGGCAATTAAAATGGCGCATGACGCCGGTTTTGAAGGTATTCAACTTGGAGATTTGGGCGGTGTATCAAAGAGTTATCCGTTTTCAAATAGATATGTTCAAGATGAGTATATGCAAGTATCGACTGATATGAATGTGAATCTGCAGGCCATGCATTTACAGTCACTGTTTAATAGTAGATTTATGCTGGATATACCTACGTCTGAAAATGGTAAATTGGCCAGAGAAGCGCTTAGAAGTGCGGCAATTTCATGCAGACAGATGAATATACCGGTTATTATGGTTACTGCTACATGTGTTGCAAATCAGGAACAATATGACAACTTATGTGCCGCTTTGAAATTTGGCTTACAAGTATGTGCTGAGAATGGTGTGCATTTGGTAATGGAAAATGATTTTACACCAAATCAGTTTTTGAATTTGCGCGAAAGAGTAGGAGAGGAACTGAAACTTTGTTTTGATATGATGAATCCAACAGTATACGGAATTGGAGAACCATATAAGCTTATAGAAGAAGTTGGTGTTCAAGTCATTGACCATTTTCATGCGAAAGATTGCGTGGAAAATGTGCATGGATATTTTTCAAAATATACTACACCGTATCGACTTATAGGAGAAGGCAAGAGTGGATTTCATAAATGTGCACAAGTGATTAATAGCACTGATTATGATGGATGGATTATGTCGGAAACATTTTATTATTCGCCTGATTTTAGGGGGAGAGACTTTGTTGAATTAGCAAGTAGAGATGTTGCAACACTAAGGAATACGTTCTCAAATAGGAGGAAGGCATGAAAAAGAAAAGTATTATGAAGTTAGTAGCATGTATTTTAGCAATGGTTATGTGTATGAGCTTAGTAGCATGTGGTTCCGGAAGTAGTGATTCAGATACGACTACTGAGGAGGAAACTGCAACAGAATCGGAAAGCGAAGCGACTGATGAAGAAGCACAAGTGAGCACAGAAGGGTTTGAAGGACCTACTGAGGCGGCAAAAGCGCCTGAAGAGTTGAAGGTGGCATTTGTTCCTGCAGATGCATCTTTATCAGGTTGTATAGTTCCGGTAGAAGCAATGGAAGAGATATGCGACAGATATGGTTGGGAGTACCAGACATTTAATGGAGAAGGTACAACCGAAGGCTATAATAGCGCAATAATGAATGCAGTTGCATGGTCTCCGGACGTTATATGTACAGTGTCTATTCTGGCAAGTGCAGTGCAACAAGGAATTAAAGCGGCAGTTGATGCAGGAATACCGATTACAAGTGGATCGAATGGAACGGATGACCCTAATCCAAAACTTGATCTGGAATATGATTTTGCGTACGATATTGGTCCGGATTATGCAGGTCTTGGGGCAGAGATGGCTAGATGGATTAAAGATAATACTGAAGGCAGTGGAAAAGTAGTTACATTCGATTGCCCGGGTTCTTATTCGGTGGAATATTTTTTTAACGGATTATTTGATGAGATGGATGCACAGGGAATTGAATATACTAAAGGAAGTGATTTTACTTTTGATCAACTAGGTGATGAATTAAATCGTATGATTATTTCCTATTTAACTAATAATCCGGATACAGAGTTTGTATATCTACCATTTGATCCGGCAGCGGTAGAGGTAGTAGAAGGTTTGGAAACGGCAGGATTTACGGATATCAAAATACTGGGAACACTAGGAAATACTGAAATGTGTAATTTAATTAGACAAGGCAGTATAGCTACAGCAACAGCAGCATACGATAATGTTTATTTAGGATATGCACAAATGGACCAGGCAATAAGACTTATAAATGATCAAGACCTAATATCACCAAGAGGCGAGAATCTGCCGTTCGCAATTATCGATGCAACAAATGTTCCTGATGGTGACACAGCGTGGGCACCTACCTTTGATTACAAATCAGCATATTACGCTCTTTGGGATTAATAAGAATTATTAAATTAGAAATGTGTTAAAGTGCAAAAACGGTCTGCTAAAGGCAGACTGCACTTAGCACTATGAGCTTAGTAATTTAAGCTAGGATTTAAAAGAGGATGAACGTATGGGAAAAAGTAGTACTTTTAGCAAATTTGTGAGCAAATATGTAATGATATTAGCATTTCTGGTTCTAGTCGTATTTTTTGCAACGATATCGAGTAACTTTTTAACTGCAACAAATATAAGCAGTATTGTTATTTCAAAAGTTGCAACAGGATTCCTTGCTCTTGGAGGAACGTTTATCCTTATAAGCGATGAATTTGATTTGTCACTGGGATATAATCTTATGTTTTCAACAATAATAGGGGCAATGATTGCGCAAAGAGGTGGCGGAACTTTAATTATAGTTCTATCAATGCTATGTACAGGTATGTTGGTTGGTCTAATAAACGGTATTTTAGTTGTTCATTTTAAGATCAGTTCATTTATAGTTACCCTAAGTGTAGGACTTACACTTCTTGGCCTCGCCCAGGCACTTAGCGGTGGAGGTGTAATGTATGTAACGGAACCGAAGCCTCTGCTGGATTTTGCAAAAGCTAAAATAGGGAGTAATGGAATTGGATACTGTGTAATTTTATTTATTATAGTATGCATCATTTTACACTTTATATATACGCATACAGTGTTTGGCAGACAAGTTTATGCTATAGGAATATCTAAAAAAACAGCATTTCTTGCAGGGATTCAAGTTTCAAAAATCAGAATGCTAGCATTTGTGTTCTCAGGACTTATGGCAGGTGCGGGTGGTATTATCTACATGGGTCAGGTTGGAACAGCCAGTTCGTCATATGGTTCATCACTTCTCTTGCCGGCTTATTCAGTTGTGTTTTTAAGTAAAACCGCATTTAAACCGGGTTATATAAACATTCCGGGACTAATTTTATCACTCTTAATAGTAGCAATAGGTTCCAATGGTATACAACTCATTGGTGCACCGGCTTGGGGTGCATACGTTTTTGAAGGTGCAATCTTATGTTTTGCTATGTGGCTATCAACCAGATTCAACATAAGAGAAGAGTGAGGTGAGGCATAATGAAATTATCAGCTAAGAATATTTCGGTATCTTTTCCGGGAATTAAGGCACTTAATAATGTCAGTATAGATTTTGAATCCAAACGTATACATGCTGTTCTTGGAGCAAATGGAAGTGGTAAGTCAACACTGGTAAAAGTATTAACAGGTGTTTACCAACCGGATAATGATTGTAAAAGTTCGATTATTATAGATAACAAGGAAGTTCCAAATGTAGATAGTCCAAACGTAGCTCACAATCTAGGGATACGCGTTGTGCATCAGGAGAGTCCACTTCTTCATACGTTTACTGTGGCTGAATGTATTGCACTATTTAAAGGATATCCATTAAATGGAATAAGAATTAATTGGAAAGAAATAAACTCTTATGTAAAAGAGCTTTTTGAGATATATGACATAGACGTAAATCCTGAGGCACTTACAGATAGTTTGAGTGCTGCGCAGAGAAACATGGTCGCAATGGCAATGGCAATGGGAAAAGATGACGAATTAAAAGCAACAAAGGTGCTTATACTGGATGAGGCAGATGCTTCTATTCCCGAGGCAGAGGCAGAGAGTTTTCTTAGTCATGTAAGAAAAATTGCGAATATGGGGATACCGGTTATTATGGTAACGCATCGACTAAAAGAAGTAATGAATTATTGTGATGATTTAACTATTTTAAATGGTGGTGAATTAGTTTACTCGGGACTTGTTAAGGAAACTTCTGAAGAAATGATAGTTTCTAACATGATGAAACGTGATGAAGGTCAGAATAAGGATAACGATGAGTCTAAACATGAATATTCACTGGACCAAATATGGTCAAAATTAAATAGAAAAGTACATCCTAAAACAGATAAACCTGTACTTGAAATGAAAGAAGTGTACTCATCAGAGTTAAACGGACTTAGTTTTTCAATTAAAGCAGGTGAAATTGTAGGTATTATTGGGATCCCTGATAGTGGAGTTAAGGAACTTCCGCTTATATTAAGTGGAGATAGATCTATCACAAAGGGTAATTATATTATAGGAGAAAAAGAAATACAAGGCAATGTCTCCCCTAGAAAAGTTTATAAGGCAGGACTTACTTCCTTGCCATCAGATAGGCCTACAAGAGGAGGAGTAATGCCATGCACACTTCGTGAAAATGTTTTAATGCCAAATGAAATTCAATTTTGGAATAAGAATAGATTGGCTAAGGACATTATGAAAATGTGTATTGAAGTATTTGATATTCAGCCGGGTCATAATATTGATATGCAGTTTGGTAAGTTCTCCGGTGGTAATCAGCAAAAAGCGATAATGGCAAAATGGTTAGCGGTCTGCCCAAAGGTTTTTGTTCTTGATGATCCTACTTACGGAGTCGATCCGGCATCGAGAATGCGTATTTTTGAGAATATGAAGATAGCAGCCAAGATGAATGTGGGTATTATAGTATTTTCAACAGAACCTGAGCAGCTGACGGACCTATGTAGTAGGGTATTAGTGCTTAGGGATGGGCAAGTAAAAGGCGAACTTAGGGAAGAAGATATGAGTCTAACAAGAAATTCCATAGCAAGGTGGTGCTACATATGATTAAAAAAATTAGAAGTGGACCATTATCAAGGTATGGAACAGTTGTTATAGGAATTATATTTTTTATAATATTTTCAATTGCTTCACCAAATTTTATGAACATGCAAAATATAAGTGTATTTATGGTAGGCAGAGTAGCAGTTGGTTTCTTTGCGCTTGCTGCGCTAGTACCTCTAGTCGCAGGGGAATTTGACATTTCTCTTGGATATATGCTTGGAGCATGCATTATGGTGGCAGGTAAAGTAGGAAGCTACGGAGCTCCACCGGTGGTAGTTCTATTAATGGCTTTTCTAACAGGAATAGTGCTGGGAAGTTTCAATGGATTAATAACTGTAGTATTCAAAATACCTGCGGTAATTTCAACACTTGGATCAGGAATGATTTTCTATGGTATATCATTATTCGTAAACAATTCAAAAAGTATCGCGGGTGTTCTTTCAAGAGATATTACCGCAGTCTTTAAAGCAAAGTATTTTGGCTTTAACCTATCAGTTTGGGTAATGATAATAACAGGCATTGTGCTTTGGTACATATTAGAGCATACGCCGTTTGGAAAGAATATGTATGTGGTGGGAATGTCGGAAAGAGTAGCATATCTTGCAGCAATCAAAACCAAGTTTGTTAGATTTATGTCCTTTGTAATAGCAGGTGCGATTATAGGGATAGGAGCAATTGTAATACTTGGTCAATCGGGTAATGCTTATCCGGACACGGGACCTACTTACTTAATGCCCGGACTTGCGACAGTTTTCTTAAGCATAACCACTCATAAAGTTGGAAGATATAATGTTCCCGGAACAATGGTATCGATTATCCTTCTTGGAATGGTATTTAACGGAATAGGCATATTAGGAGCTCCATTTTGGTTTGAGGGTGTTGCGAATGGAATTATATTACTGGGAGTAGTGCTATTCAATAGTTCGGATGCCAGACAATCTGTCACAGGTTAATAGGAAAGACACGAGGAACAATAAAATATGAAAAAAATGAAAGCATTAGTATATGAAAAGCCGGGCAGAAAAAACGGTTTTATAAAGGAAATCGACTATCCCAGTTGTGGAGATGACGAAATCATAATCAAAGTTATGGCATGTGGAATATGTAAACCGGCTGAAAGAAGTCATGATGAAAAAGGTTCGCTTTTAGGTGTTTATCCTGCAGTGCCGGGTCATGAATTTGCCGGAGTAGTTGAGGAGATAGGTAAGGATGTAAAAAATTTCAAAGTAGGAGATAGGGTCACGGCAGATAATGCAGTGTCATGTGGTACATGCTATTACTGTCAAGCGGGGAAACCGGCATTTTGTTTGAACTACAAGTCAATTGGACATAGTGTTTACGGTGGTATGGCAGAATATGTGCTAGTTAAAGAAAGTATGACCTTCTCTATTCCGGACAACCTTACTATGAATGAAGCTTGCCTTACTGAGCTGGTCGGATGTTGTTTCCATTGTGTAGAGAGGGCAGATATAAAGTATGGTGACAATGTACTGGTTCTTGGTTGTGGATCAAGTGGAATGCTATTAGCTCAACTATTCAAAAACTCACAAGCAGGCAAGGTGGTTGTAGCAGATGTTAATCCAATGAAGCTTAAACATATTGAAGCTAAGGGTGTTATTACATGTCAAGTGGATCGAGAGGATTACGCGAAACATGAGAGCAGGTTAAAGGATGATTTTCCACTTGGATTTGACTGTATTATAGATACGACGGGAGATTTCGGATTAGTAAATAGATGCATTAGTATATTGAAGAAGGGTGGAACATTTGTTGAGTATTCATTTGCTTCTACGGACAAAAAAAGCGTAGAAATTAACATAGCTCCATTTATTGCAAATGAGTGCAGTTTCATAGGAACTACTTTCCAAAGCTTTAGTTTTAAAAGATGTCTTGAGGTTATGTCAGAAGGAAAGGTCGATGCGAGTTTTATCATTTCAAAGGAATATGCGTTAGATGAGTATTTTGATGCACTTGATGAGAATCTTAACAATACAGATACTATTAAAATGATTATTCATCCGAACTAACGGAAGAAGGTTTGTTGAGAGGAGGGGTACTCCATGCGTACAGAAGAAAGAAGACATGACATATTAGATATGATAATAAAAAATTCTCCTGTACAAGTCAGTGAATTAATCGAGAGAATCGGTGATTCACCGGCTACCATCAGAAGGGATTTAACATTTCTTGAAAAAAATGGATACATAGTTAGAACACGTGGTTATGCTAAGTACGTTACACCGGAGGTAGTACATAAGATTTCGTTTTCCGAAGGGAAAATAGCAATTGCCAAAAAGGCAGCGGAAATGGTCATGGATGGGTCGACGATAATGCTTGACTCGGGTTCTCAGATACTTGCACTTGCTTATCAGCTAATAGGGAAAAAAGACTTAACTGCTGTAACAAATTCATTGTCAATTGCTAATGTATTTTCCATGGCAGAAGTAACGACCCATGTAACAGGAGGTGTATTAATTGGCAGAGAAGAAGCTCTTGTTGGACCGGAGGCTGAAAACTATATAAGAAAAATTAAAGCTCCATTACTATTTATATCAACTACAGGGGTTAGAGGTACACAAGGTCTGGCATGTGTTACACCATTTCAAGCAAATATCAAAAAAGCATTTATTGAGTCAGCACAAAAAGTAGTTGCATTAATAGAAGAAGAGAAGATGGATATGGATGCGCTAAGAGTTTTTGCGGATTTTAAAGATATACATATGATCATTACATCGGCGCCACTTAAAGACAAAGCACTGGAAAACAGACTAAGTGAACTTGGAGTTGAGGTAATTGTTGCATAGATAAAAGAAAGGAAACAAAAAAATGAGAATGATGAAGGCACTTTATTACAAGGCAGCAGGAAGGGAGAATGCTTCTATAACAGAGATTCCATATCCAAGTCTAGGCGATGACGATGTCATTATAAAGGTTATGGCATGCGGAATATGTAAATGGGCAGAGCTTAATCATGATACGGTAGGCGGTGGAGGTACACTTGCTAAATATCCGGTGGTTGTTGGACATGAGTTTGCCGGATATGTTGAGGAAATTGGGAAAAATGTTAATAATGTAAAAGTTGGAGACAGGGTAACGGTTGATAACGCAATTCCTTGCGGTAAATGTTATGCATGCCAACATAATGATACGCTTCACTGTGAGTCGTTTGGGTCAATGGGACATAATATTAATGGAGGATTTGCACAATATACTTGTGCGCCGGAAGCTAAAGTTTTCAAAATACCCGACAATGTTTCATTTGATGAGGCTACTGTTACGGAACCGGTTGCTTGTGCTGTACACGGAATGGACGTACTGGATGTTAAGCAAGGTGAAAATATCCTAGTGTCCGGCATGGGGCCGCACGGATTAATACTTGCCCAACTTGCACATTTTTCAAATGCTCAAAAGATAGCTGCGATAGGACTCGTAGATTCTAGGCTTCAGATTTTAAGAGACCAAGGCGTTCCTACTATATTAGCAGATAGGAATGATATGAGTGTTCAGGAAGCGGCAATCGAAAAGATGTTTCCAAACGGAGTAGATGCAATAATTGATACTTCGGGTTCGTGGCAGACGGTAAAGAGTATGTGGAAATTCCTTAAAAAGGGTGGAAGGTTCCTTCAATATGGAAGCTACCATCAAAAAATGGATATGGGTATAACATCGGATATGCTCAATAGTTTACATTTTAAAGAACAAACGTATACATCTTGCTCTGCTCAGACATTTTGTTTTCCTATAGCTCTTGATTATATGGGCAGCGGAAAAGTAAAAGTAGATAAGATAGTAACACATACATTTTCACTGGACGATTATTTCTTAGCACTTGATACGAACAAAAATGATAAATCAACCTTAAAAGTAGTAATACATCCAAATGAAGACATATAAGGAGGAACTGGTAAATGAAGAATCAGGCTATGGTAATGACAGATGTCAGAAAGCTTGAAAAACAAGAAATTCCTATGCCCGTTATAGAGGATGAAGAGGTGGGTATTGAGGTTTGTGAAATAGGAATATGTGGCTCGGATATGCATTTTTATGAGGGTAAAGCCTTTACAATATTTCCTGACTCTCTTCCATTTATTCTTGGACATGAATGTGCAGGAATAGTGTACTCGGTAGGTGCGAGGGTAAAAAATTTAAAGATAGGAGATAGAGTTGCTATAGAACCGGGACAGACATGCGGAAAATGTGAGTTCTGTCAGACAGGACGCTATAATCTATGCCCGGATGTACAATTTCTTGCAACACCACCTTATAGTGGAGCTTTAAAAAAGTATATGTCATATCCGGCATATAGGGCTTTCAAATTGCCTGATAACATGTCAACAATGGAAGGTGCTCTTATTGAACCGCTATCAGTAGGAATACATGCAGCGATACAAGGAGAGGTTAGTATTGGGAAAACCGTAGTTATTCTTGGTGGAGGTTGCATAGGCCTATGTACCTTGTTAGCAGCTAAGGCTTATGGTGCAACAAGAATAATTGTTACCGATTTGTTTGACAATCGTTTAGATAAAGCTAGTGAAATAGGTGCACCCGACACGATTAATTCGAAAGACGAAGTCGCACTATCCAAGATACTGGAATTAACGGAAGGCAGTGGTGCGGATATTGTTTTTGTAACAGCAGGGAGCCCGGTAGCTGCAGCACAAACTAGTCATATTGTAAAATGAGGAGGACCAATTGTCATGGTAGGAAACATTTTTGATGATGTACCATTTAGTTTCCGTTATATGTATAAGAAAGAAGCGCAGCTTAAAACTGTGTTCAGATATAGAAATACGTATCCACTAGCTATAAAAGCTGTTTCAACAGGAATGATTGACGTTAAGTCTATTGTATCCGGAATATATGATTTTGATCATTCCATGGAGGCTTTTAATAGAGCTGTAGATGATAAGTTAAACTGCGTTAAAGCAGTAATACAAGTTAATGACACAAAATAATAAATGTACAAAGAAAGGAAAATGAAATGGACAATCAAACAAAAGAAATGAAAAAACTGGCATTAAATATTAGAATCAGAGTATTAAAGATGCTGGCGGCACACGGAATGGGACATGTAGGAGGAAGCTTGTCGGTGGTAGATGCATTAGCAGCGCTATATGGCGGAAAGCTAAAACATGACTGTGATAATCCTAAATGTGAAGATAGAGATTACCTAGTTTTATCTAAAGGACACTGTGGACCTGCGTTATATTCAACACTTGCAATAAAAGGTTTTTTTGATGAGAAAGAACTATATACATTAAATGATTTAGGTACAATTTTACCTAGCCATTGTGATAAGAACCTAACACCGGGAATCGATATGACAACAGGATCCCTTGGACAAGGAGTTTCATGTGCACTTGGAATGGCACTTGGATTAAAGCTTGATGGAAAAGATAATACCGTATTTGCAATAATAGGAGATGGTGAATCCCAAGAAGGACAAGTATGGGAAACCATGCTTATAGCACCTGCAAAGAAAGCAAATAATATGATAATTATGATGGACAACAATAAACAGCAACTGGATGATTTCACTGATGAGATTTGTCCGCTTGGTGATGTTAGACAAAAAGCAGAGGACTTTGGATGGTATGCATTAGATGTAGATGGTCATGATGTGGCTGCAATTGCTGAAGCGATTGATAAATGTAAAGAATCAGACAAACCCGGATTTATCAATATGAGAACTGTAAAAGGGAAAGGATGGCCTGAAAAAGAAGCAATTAATGGAAATCATGGAGTTAAAGGCATGACACCTGATACAGTTAAAGACCTTGTTGATGGAATGGAAAAAGAGTTAGCAGCATTATAAAAGGAGGAAAACCACAAATGGTAAAATTAGCTAAAGAAAATGTTTTAGAGTCTCAGGATTTAATGGGTGCTTATATGGAAGCACTGGTTAATGAGGCTAAGATAAATAAGAAAATAGTAGATGTAGAAGCCGATTTGGCAAACTGTATAAACGGCCCGATGTTTAAGGAGGCTTTTCCGGATAGATTCTTTGATATAGGTATTGCGGAACAATCATTGTCTACAATATCTGCAGGACTATCGGCAGTAGGTAAAATCCCATTTGCACATTCATTTGCCTGCTTTGCATCCAGACGTGCATGTGATCAGAATTATATATCTTGCGCATATGCGAAAAATAATGTAAAGCTAGTAGGATCAGACCCGGCAATCTCAGCGGGTGAGAACGGTGGTACTCATCAGGCAAATGAGGATATTGCAATTATGCGACCTATAGCCGACATCACAATTATTGAACCAAGTGATGCTGCAATGATGAAATGGGCTGTTAAAGAAGCAGCTAATACGGAAGGATTCTTTTATATTCGAGTTCAAAGAAAAGACAATGTTTCTATATATGAAGAGGGCTCAACATTTGTAGTAGGTAAAGCGAATACAATAAGAGAAGGTAGTGATGTAACCTTAATAGCTGAAGGAAGTACAATGTTAATAACTTGCCTTGAGGCAGCGAAAGCACTTGAGAAACAAGGAATAAGCGCTAGAGTTGTAGATATGTTTACAATTAAGCCTATTGATAAGGAGTGCATTATTAAATGTGTTAATGAAACAGGTGCTATAGTAACGGCAGAGAATCATACAATAGTAGGTGGTCTCGGTAGTGCGGTAGCTGAAGTAATGGTTGAAGAGGGTGCACTGGCGCCTATGAAGAGAATCGGAATTCCGGACAGATTTGGTGAAGTAGGACAACCTGATGAACTTCAAAAAACTATGAAAATGACATCTGAAGATATAGTAGCAGCGGCTAAATCAGTAATTTCATTAAAAAAGTAGAAATACGTTTAACAAGGCGCTGGTAACAGCGCCTTGCACTTAAATGAAAGGAGAAGCAAGTATGCAACTGTTTTGTGTAAAACCTAAGGTACATAATTTCCCGACGTTCAAAGATTTTACAAATGAGTTTAAAATTAAAAGTACAGACGTTTTATTAACTGAAAAACTCATGTATGATTTATTTGCAAAAGACTTAAATTTAATTTGCAATGTTGTCTTAAAAGACGAGTATGATACCGGAGAACCTAAGGAAGAAACGGTAGATCAAATTCTTAAAGATATAGAAAATATGCAAACCAAGAGAATTATAGCTATGGGCGGAGGCAGTGTTATCGATATAGCTAAAATTCTTATGATAAAAGATGCGTATCCGATAGAACGTATAATGAGTAAAAAAGTGGACTTTGTAACAGATAAGGAACTGGTTATCATTCCGACAACTTGTGGAACAGGAAGTGAAGTAACCAGTGGTGGAATTGTTACAATGAAAGAAACCGGACTTAAAACAGCACTTATAGATGAGAGGCTAACGGCAACTCATTCGATACTAATACCGGAATTAATAGCCGGATTACCTTATAAGTTATTTGTATATTGCTCTATAGATGCACTTGCACATGCAATGGAAAGCTTTGTATCCGCGACAAGAGGTAATGAGTTTGAAAGAGCTATGGGTACGAGGGCTATAGAAATCATTTTAGATGGTTATGCAGATATAATACTAAATGGTAAAGAGTATAGAAAGAACATTTTGAATAATTTTATCCAAGCTAGTTGTATGGCAGGTATGGCAGTAAACAATGGCGGTGCCGGGCCCGTACACGCTCTTGCTTATCCAATAGCAGAAGGATACAAAATGGGGCACGGAGAATCAATATATCAGTTCCTTACACCGGTATTCGACATGTATTTAAGAGAAAAACCAAGCGAAGTGTTAGACCGACTAATGGATATTATTGAAAAACCACTAAGAAAAGTAGGGCTATTTACTGATAGAGAGCATACTTTCACACAAATGGAAGTGATGCTTGGCATGATGCATCCTATTGATCCGCTAAGTAAATGTGGAATGGAGAAAGAGGAAATCGAGCCATTTGCTGAAAGTATAATTGAAACGAAGCAACGCCTTGTTGAAGCGTCATATGTATTGTTTACAAAGGGAAAAGCTATCGAGATATATAAAATGCGTTATTAAGGAGGCAAAAACACATGGGGCTATATAAATACGGAGTTTGCGAGTGGGTGCTGCCCGTGAGAGGTCCTGAAGCAATAGTAATGGCATCAAATATAGGGTTCGACGGAATACAAATCACAGAAGCAGGAGGACATGACGCTGGATTTCCGTTGCTACGAGAAGAAGTACAAGATGAATATAAGCGAGCTGTCAGCGAAACAAATATAGAAATTCAAGCACTTCATTTATGGACATTGTGTCGACTAGCTAGTATGATTCATCCTGTAAAAAGTGAAGCGGGGCGGTTCGCGACATATTGTATTAAAGCAGGCCTTGAAGTATGTGAGGCCCTTAGTATACCTGAGCTGAATCTTACGTCAGGTTTTATGAGTCAAATAAAGCACGCTGCAGATTTTACTATTTTTGGTGACCACTTAAAACTCGCTTGCGAGATGGCAGAGTCAAAGGGAGTAAAAATTGTATTTGAATCAGCACTATATGCAGAGGAAATTCTTAAGATGCATGACTATGTTGGAGAGAACCTTAAGGTTTGCTATGATTTATTTAATCCGATTAGATTTAATATGGATAGTCCAATAGAAGAGATTAGAGTATTAGGAAAAGCTGGTGTTATAGATCATTTTCATGTCAAAGATGGTCCGGTAAATTGTATTGGATGCAGTTTGCTGGGAGAAGGTATTGGAAATTACAATGAGTCCATGAATGAAATAAGTAAATTGAATTATTCGGGTTGGCTTATGACAGAAAATTACTATGTGGATATGGAAAGAGTTTATGACAAAAGCGTTATACAGCTAGCGGAAATTGATCTTGAAACTATGAAAAGGTACGGTGGTGATGTATGATAAGCGTGGGTAAAAAGAGATACGCATTTGCAGGAATAGATATGATTGTTCTTCTATTTGCCGGACTTTTGTATGGGTGGTCGATATTCGTAACGCCACTTGAAACTGAGTTTGGATGGGTACGCTCGCAAACATCCATGGCATTTGCACTTGGAACTATAAGCAATACAATAGGTGCGGTATTTGGAGCTACGCTTGCTAAGAAAATCGGCTCCACTTGGGTTGTGAGAATATCGTCAGTAATATGTTGTGGTGGTTTTCTCCTAGCTTCAAATCTGACAGAACTATGGCAGTTATACCTTTTCTATAGTGTGATGTGTGCAGGCGCAATCGGAATGGTTTATAACATGGTACTGGGAACTATTGTAGACTGGTTCCAGGGAAAAAGCAGTTTAATTACAGGCATGATGTTGATGTGTTATGGAACAGGTGGGTTGATATTTGGGACACTGGCATCATTTACTATTCAAATAATCGGCTGGAGAAAGACATTTGCACTACTAGGAATAATCGCTTTTGTTCTGATGTTTGGAGCATCGTTTATTATAAGAAAGCCTAAGAATGAAGAGATTAAGAATCTGTCGAAAGCAGTAGAAAAAAAGGTGATAATAACAGACTCGGAGATGCAGGAACTTGGACCATTGGGAATGATGAAAAGCAAATCCTTTTGGCTATTCTTTTTTTGGAATATTGCACTGGCATCGATTGGTTTAACTATTTCAGGGCATGCATCACCAATGGCGCAGGAAGTAGGAATAACGTCTGTGACAGCAGCACTCTTCGCCGGAACGGTATCACTATTTAATGGCATTGGCAGGGTTTTGTTTGGAATTACTTTTGACAAATACGGAAGAAAGAAATCTCTAATTATTGTAAATGCTACCGCAGGAATTGGTGCAATCGGACTAACGATTTCATATATAACAGGGAATAGTATTATTATGTTACTTGGCTTTGTATTTTTAGGGCTTGGATTTGGTGGTGCTCCTATAAGCAGTGCGGGATTTGTACGCTCACTATATGGAAAAGACAACTATGGAGTCAATGTAGCCATAATGAACTTATCCGTTGTCGTTGCATCATTTCTGGGACCGTATATTTCAGGAGTAATATTCCAGTCGTTCGGATATTTGGCAGTGGCAATTTTGCTGTGTGTACTAGCAGCGCTTTCATTACTTATTGGTATAATTTTGTTTAAGCTTAAAATTCTAGTAAAAGGAAGGGTATAAGGAGGTAATCAGATGAAAAATGTAATTACTGTAACAGGTGAAGTGCCGGTAGCGGATATAGGTTATACACTAATGCATGAACACATTGTGAGCTCTCAGACCGGTATAGCAGAGAACTATCCTCAGTTATATGTGGACGGATTCTACGATAGAATAATGAAGGATCTTCTGGAAATGAAGGAGAACGGAATAAAAACAGTAGTAGAAGCTACACCATATGATTTAGGCAGAGATGTTAAGATGTTAAAGCGTGTTTCGGAAGAATCGGGAGTAAATATTATTGCATGTACGGGATGGTTTATGCCAAAACCTAAGATGTTAGGAGACTTCTCACCGGCTAAAATTGCATCATGTTTCATAGATGATATAACTAAAGGCGCAACAGGAACAGACATAAAAACCGGAATTATTAAGTCTGCAATGGACTCAGATGGACCTACGCCGGAACGTGATGTTATTTGTAGGGCAGCAGGTATTGCATCTAAAGAGCTGGGTATGCCTTTAATGATGCATTCATATCCTCAGACTGAAATAGGAAGACATCAGATACGAATATTAAGAGAAGAAGGTGTGCCACTACACAGAGTTAAGATCGACCATTGTCCGGAAACAACGGATATGAATTATTTGTGCTGGTTAGCAGATCAGGGTGTTTGGCTCGGAATAGACAGAATACCGCTGTTAATAGAAGAAGGCTCGTATGCGGTAGCATCAGACACAAGGCTTCAAACTATAAAGCGAATGTTAGATGCAGGTCTTAAAGATAGAATGCTGTTCTCTCATGATTTTATGAGTATTTCCACTTACTATGACCACCTCCCAACTAAGAGAGGACAGGAGCACTTTGACAGCTTGAACCCGGACAGATTTTTATATCTAAAAAATGTAGGATTTAAGAAATTGGCTGCAATGGGTGTAGATGAGGATATGTTAAATCAGATGTGTATAGATAATCCAAGAAGATTCTTTGAAGGATGTTAGTGAGATGTCAAACAGAATAAGTAAAAGGTGGCGAGTGCCACCTTTTTTGATGGAGTTTTTTAGAGGACATAAATTAATAAACATTAATTGCTGAACATTAACATTAATATATACACTACTAATAAAATGAAATACTGTATGATGAGCATAAGTAAAACAAATGAAAAGGAGACTTATAGAATGGATTTTTTAAGTTTGGAAGGAAAAGTAGACCAAGGTGGTACAGCCATACCGATTGATGGAGCATTGTCGGCAGGAAGTAGAAATGTAACTGAATGGAAAAAGACACTGGCTTAGGAGGAATGTATGAGAAATATAAAAGAACTTAGAGAAAACTGGAGGTTCGTAAAATCAGCAGATAGTCCACGAGATGCAGTTGAAAAAAGTGGACTGAGTATAAAACTACCACACACATGGAACAATGTTGACGGACAAGATGGTGGTAACGATTATTACCGTGGAACTTGTTGGTATACTAGGGAACTAAAGAAAAGTGAAATAGAGTCTGGTAAAAGAACATATTTAGAATTTCTAGGTGTTGCCATGACTGCAAAGGTGTATATAAATGAGTCGCTTATATGTGAACACGATGCAGGATATTCAACATTTAGGATTGATATAACGGATGAAATTGACGAAGATACGTCAATAGTTGTGGAGGTTAACAACGATGATAATGACCGAATTTATCCTCAAAAAGCTGACTTTACATTTTACGGCGGACTTTATCGCATGGTGAACCTGATTACAACGGATGAATGTCATTTTGACTTAGAGTATAACGGAAGTACCGGAATAAAAGTCACACCGGAGATTAAATTTGATTCGCAAGGGAAACCAACAAGAGAGGCCAATGTTTTAGTTGAAACATGGATTAAGGGAAATGCAGATACGGTAAGCATCAGTATTCTGGGAGCCGAGACAAAAGAAGTTTCGGTAATAAATGGTAAAGCTCAAACTTCGTTCAATATATACAATGCCCATTTATGGAATGGTGTTAAAGACCCATACTTGTACACAGCAGTAGCCGAGTTAAATTGTGATGAATGTGAAGATAAGGTTGAAGCAAGATTTGGAATACGGACATTTAAAGTAGATAGTGAAAAGGGATTTATGCTTAATGGGGAGTCATATCCACTTCGTGGTGTGAGTAGGCATCAGGACAGAGCAAAGGTCGGTAATGCACTTACGTACGAAATGCACAAAGAAGATATGGAAATGATAAAGGAAATCGGAGCAAATACTATACGTTTAGCACATTATCAGCATGCACAAGAATTTTATGACCTGTGTGATGAATACGGAATGGTGGTGTGGGCAGAAATTCCACTAATCACCATGTTTATGGTAAATGGCGTGGAAAACACATTGATTTCTATGAAAGAACTGGTGATACAGAATTATAATCACGCATCTATAGTATGCTGGGGATTATCAAATGAGATAACAGCGGCTAGACCTGTAAGCGAAGCGCTGCTTGATAACCATAGACAATTAAATGATTTATGCCATACTCTTGATAAGACAAGGTTTACTACTATAGCGAATGTATTTATGCAAGAAACAGACAGCCCGCTTCTCGATATTCCGGATGTTAATAGTTACAATTTATACTTTGGATGGTATTTGGGAGAACTTAATCAAAACGACGAGTTCTTTGATGAATTTCATGAAAAATATCCTAATAGGTGTATCGGATTTTCCGAATATGGTGCTGATGCGAATCCGCAGTTTCATAGCATAACACCAACTCATGGAGACTATACGGAAAGCTATCAATGTATATATCATGAACATATATTAAATATGATTGAAGCAAGGCCCTATTTATGGGCAACACATGTATGGAATATGTTTGATTTCGCTGCAGATGGTCGTGATGAAGGGGGCAAACATGGTGAAAATCAAAAAGGTTTAGTTACATTAGATAGAAAAATTAAAAAAGATGCGTTCTATTTATATAAGGCATATTGGAATAAGTATGAGGATTTTGTGCATGTATGCGGAAGTAGATATGTAGACAGAAAAGAAGAGAACACACAGATTAAAGTGTATTCAAATTGTTTGGAAGTTTCGCTGTATGTTGATGATAATATATATGAGACAAAAGAAGGTAAACAAATATTTGAGTTCACAGTACCAATTAGTTCGAAGCATAAAATAACTGCAAAATCAGGATCTGTATCAGATGAAATACATGTTAACAAAGTACAAAAGTTAAATCCTGAATATATAATGGGAGAAATAAAAGAAATAGTAAATTGGTTCGATGATGATGAATACAAACCGGATTATTATTCCGTGAAGGATAGAATGTCTGAGTTACAAAGTAGTCCAAAAGCGGGGGTGGTATTAGCTCAGTTGATGGATAATGGAGTCAGTGCAAGGGGCGATGTTGCCGAAAGTGTAAAAGATAATCCGAATTTAGTACGAATGATGGGTAGGATGACTTTAGAAAGTATGCTTGGACATATGAAGGATAGTGTTACTAAGGAGCAGATAACTACATTAAATCATACTTTACAACAAATCAAAAAAGGTGAATAAACGGAGGAGAACGGGATGGCAATTAAGACAAAGGTAATGGCAAGTGAACTTGACGGTGTTGATTACAGAAGAGCGAAATTGTGGCAGATTATGTGTTATGCATGTAATGCATTAATTGGGATGAGTGTATATCAGCTAATAGGAATGGCAAGTTATTCAGCTAGCTTAGGTTTTGGAATATCTACCGCAATTGTAGGTGTGATACTTACCTGCACCAGAATTTTGGATGGTGTTACAGATCCGTTACTTGCATTAATTTATGATAAAGTAAATACTAAGTTTGGAAAAATCCGTGTACTAATGATTATAGGATGGGCGATTGAAGCAGTAGCTTTGATGACAATGTTTATATGGGCTGCCGGAAAGGTTACAGGGGTTGCAGGAATAGCTGTCTTCACTTTATTGTATATTGTTTATGTCATAGGTTACACTATAGTAAATATGACGGCACAAACGATTCCGGCGCTTATTAGTAATGATCCGAGACAAAGACCTACCATAGGTGTATGGGTGACATCACTTAACTATTTGTTGCCTTTGACACTTAGTATAGTATTTAACGTGATATTACTTCCGATGTACGGTGGGACATATAATTTGGATTTCCTATCAGCAGTTTGTAAGCTTTGTATTGCAATTTCATTTGTAGGCTTAATATTTGTCTGCATTGGGGTGACGGAATATGATAAAGCTGAAAATTTTGTCGGCTTAAATAAGAAAAAAGAACCACTAAAAATGAAGGATATGATAGCAGTACTTAGGCATAACAAACCATTACGATGCTACATTGCATCGGCGGCGTCAGATAAGTTTGCGCAACAAACCGGATCTCAAGCAGTTATAACTACGATGCTTTATGGAATTATAATAGGAAACATGGGACTTTCTTCAATACTAAGTATGATTGCAATGCTACCATCTATTATATTTGCAATATTTGGTGCTAAATATGCAGGTAAGCATGGCAGTAGAAGAGCCATTATTACATGGACAAAAGTATGTATGGTGGCGGCAGCCTTAACAGCGATTTTCTTTGTGGTAGGAGACCCGAGTCAAATTGCCACTATGTTTAGTCCAATGATGATAGGCTATGTATTGCTTACACTATTGTTAAACGGTGCAAAGATGTGTGTTACAACAGCAAACACCTCTTTTATGGCTGATATTATTGATTTTGAAATGGATAGAAGTGGCAAATATATTCCGGCGGTAGTAACAGGAACATATAGTTTTCTGGATAAAATCATCTCGTCATTTAGTGCGCTCATAGCAACAGGAGCGGTTGCATTAATCGGATATACAAGCAGTATGCCACAGCCCGGAGATGAAAATACAATGAGTATATTTATTTTAACTATAGGAATTGTATATGGCATGCCTATGGTAGGGTGGATATGTACGCTAGTTGCAATGAAATTCTGTAAGCTTGATAAGGAAGAAATGATTGTGGTACAAAAGAACATTGAAGGCAAGAAAAAAGAATTATCGCGATAGGCACTATAGTTTAGCATGCTGTTTACGGTAATTACTAGGAGAAATACCTTCGTATTTTTGAAAGCATGAGTAAAAATAGCTGCGGTTGCAAAATGATAAAGAATCACTAATGCTTTGAATACTGTTTGTAGTTCCTGATAACAATAACTTGGCTTGATTTATCTTTTCTTTGATTAGATACTCATTAACGCTTAAACCGACTTCTAGTTTGAACTTATGAGAAAAATAGTAAGTGGTATAGCCAATACGCTTAGCAAGTAATTCGATAGAAATGTTTTCATCCAAATGTTGCTTTATGTAATCACAAGTATTTTGAATATATGTGGAAATACTTGATGTGGCTTTAGCAGACCTTACACGTGTTACATAGTCAGTGGTCATATCTGAGCAAACGCGATTAAGCTCGCTAATTGTTTTACATCCTTCAATAATCTTCGCATAATAGTCGTTTAGATTATAAGCAACAACAGGACTCAGTCCTCCTCTTATACAAGAGCGAGAACATAGTGTTAACAGTACAATGGCATTATTCTTGCTTTTGCGAAGGGTGTCGCTAATGTCTACTTTCATACCGGAACTTAAAGAGAATGAATGAGACAAAGCTTCTGCGAAATTCGCATTTCCATCTTCGAACATTTGGCATAGTCGTTGTTCTGCAAGCCAAATGCCGGAGTGTTCATCGGTATTTAACGTTTCGTTTTTGTTTATTTCGGATTTGCTTGATGTTGAATGTACTATATCTGTAAGTAAAAGCTTTTCGTTATTAAGTGTGTAGTGAAGCATTGTTGCATACGACGATAAAGTGTTGATAGGTAATACCGGAAAATCAGAAATCATACGTGTTAAAGAAGCGCGAAGTTTAACTGATAAATCATAGGCATCTATTTTTTTCAGTAATAATACAGGAGTATCTCGTCCGATGAATGCAGCACCAAGAAGATGGATGCCAACCAGCATATTATTAGTAAACTCAAAACCAGCTATCCAAAGCAAATCGAATTTGGTTTCTAAAATAATTGGAGTGCGCTTTCCGGTCGCGATATGCTCGACTATTCGTTCGCGAAATCCGATTCGCTCAATTATATCCTGGAATGGTGCATTTGTTTCCAGTAATTTATAATTTGAATCATAGCTCCACAAGAATAAGTCGTGATTGCAATTAATTAAGTTGATAAAATATTCCAATTTACTTTTAGTATTCATGAACTAATAGTAACACAAAAACATTAAAAAATGAACATGAGAAAGGCGACAAATTGATAAAATCAGTTCAGCAAATTATGCTTGGCAGTGTAATTACAAATGAAAAGTCAGCAAGAGCCATATTAGCTGCAATAAAAAGTGCAGGATATGAAGGAATAGAGTTAAATGGGTTTATGATAAGAAAAGCACCTATGTTAGTTAGGATTCTTACGAAAGCGTCAGGTATGCCTACCGGCAAAGGAGGCAAGCTTGACTGGGTATCTATAATTAAGGAGTCAGGGCTTGCAGTGTCTGCAATACACGAAGATGTCCGGAGAATAGAGAATCAGACGTACGAGGTAATACAAGAAACTACCGACTTTGGTACTAGGAATATTGTTATTACAGGAATGTATAGATTTGATTATTCTGATATTAGGGCATTAGATGATTTATGCAACCGTTTAAATAAGGTTGGCAAAGTACTTAAAAATGCAGAGGTTAATTTGTTGTATCATAATCACAACTGTGAGCTGCGAATGCTAAGTACCGGACAAACAGCATTTGAGTATTTGATTGCAAATACTGACCCAAAGTACGTGAACTTTGAATTTGATTCATACTGGCCGACTGAAGCGGGGGCTGATGCTCTAAAGATGATGGAGATGCTTGGAAGTCGAATGAAATTATATCATATTAATGATAGAGGGAGCCGAACAACCGGACAATCTATAACACCTATTCTGAAATCCGATAGTATGGAGCTGGGATTTGGTAATATGGATTTAGTCAAACTTATAAATAAAGCTAAAGAAGTAAACGTAGAAGCGGTCATACTTGAGAGTCATAAAAATTGGGTGGATAAGTCACCGGTAGCATCACTCAAAATGAGTTCAGATTTCATGAATAAGTATGTGAAATAGAAAGGAGACAAAAATGCGAGATTTAAAGGGCTGCTTTATAACAACAGCAGATGAGTTTAAAGAGGGCGCTGTTAATGTCTTCTTACAGAAAATCAAATTAGAGAACATTAAAGGGGCAACACTATATGTGACAGCTCTTGGTATGTATGAAATGATGTTAAACGGGAAAAAGATAGGTGACAGGATGTTTACACCGGGATATACATATTATCACAAGCAGTTGTTATATCAAAAATATGATGTAAAAGACTATTTAAATGAAGGAGAAAATAAGCTTTTAGCGTATTTGGGTCAAGGTTGGTATTGTGGCAGGTTTGGTTTTGATAACAAGGTACAGATATATGGAGAAAAACCGGCAATTTCATGGATACTTGAAATAGAACAAAGCGATAATAACCTAATGAGGTTTTCATCAAATGAAAATGTGATAGTACTTGAATCTCCATTTGATTACGCCGGAATATATGATGGTGAAGTATATTTTGCTGATAGAGATTATAATTTAAATGGAATAGAAAAAGAAGTTGGTAAAACTATAAAATTTAACGGTGATATTCCTGAAATTATGGATGAAACATTGATTTCAGTGAAGATTCAAGAGGAGATGCCGGTACAAAAGGTGATTAAATATGGCGACATCACTATTTTAGATTTTGGCCAAAACTTTGCGGGGATTGTTGAAATTGATCCGTCATTTATCGAAGGAGATGTCATAAAGATACGACATGGAGAAATTCTAAATAATGACGGAAGTTTATATACCACAAACCTACGTAAAGCAAAGGCGAAAATAGTATATCATAAGGGAACGAGTAACGAAAAATATAGACCAAGATTTACATATATGGGGTTTCGTTATATGGAGGTTACCGGTGTTGAATATAAAGACGGTATGATTACGGCATATGCCTTATATAGTGAGATGACAAGGACCGGTGAATTTAGTTGTGAGAACACACTAGTACAAAAATTGTATGACAATCAAATATGGGGTCAAAAATCGAATTATGTAGAAGTTCCAACTGATTGTCCACAACGCGATGAAAGAATGGGGTATACGGGAGATGGTCATGTTTTTGCACAGACCGGAAGTTATAACTATGATACCGAACAGTTCTTTACAAAGTTTCTCGAGGACATTAAATATAGTCAAATGGACAACACAAAAGGATATATTGGATCAACAATTCCGGCCGAAGGGCCAGAGGGGATTGGGTTTTTAAGTATGCTTGGTTGGGGCAATGCAGTTACCATTTTACCGGAAATGCTTTACCAGCAATATGGAGAAGAAAGTTATTTGACGAATCAGTACGAGAGTATGAAGCTATTTGCAGATGCGGAGATAGAAAAGATGGGAAAGAAAAATCTTTGGATTGGTCCTAGTCTAGGCGATTGGTTGATGCTTGGTAAAAAGGTATCATGGATGGCAATGCACAATAATCCGGTATCTAATGCATTTATTGTACATGATATGAAAGTGGTTTCTCAAACTGCAAGGCGTTTGGGGAAAGTGGATGATGCAAATTATTATGAAGATCAGATGGAAAAAACTCGTGTTGCTTATATTAAAAAGTTCATTAAAGAAGATGGACGGATGAAAGATGATTATCAAGGTGCATATATACTTGCACTTAAATTTGTACTACAAGAAGGCGAATTAAAGCAGAGAGTTACGCAAAGGCTAGTTGAAAATGTTAAGGAACATGGTATGCATACAGGGTTCTTTGGAACTCAACATATACTACCAATACTGGCTGATGCAGGGGAGGGTAACTTGGCATATGACATTTTACTTCAGGAAGATTGCCCGGGATGGATGTATCAAATTAAATGCGGGGCAACAACAACTTGGGAACGTTGGGATGCACTTAGGCCTGATGGTACGGTAAATGAAGACAAAATGTCAAAAGACAATATGGTATCTTTTAATCACTATGCATTTGGCAGTGTGGGTGAATTCTATTACACTTATATATTAGGAATAAAACCGTTAAAACCCGGATTTGCCAAGATATTAATAGCACCAATAGTAGATAAGCGCTTAGGATGCGTGTCCGGTTCATATGCATCTAAGGCAGGAGTGATTAAGGTTGAATGGCAAGTGAATGATGAAGAAACAGAAATACGTCTGGAGACACCTACGAACACGGTGATAAAACTGCCTAATGGGCAAAAGTATGAAGTTGATGCAGGGAGCTATAGTTATAGGATTTGATTTTGTATTGTAGTATAGGAGGATATAGTTATGAGTGTATATTTAAAAGAGGAACATGGAATCAAGAAATTAATAGTAAATGACAATCCATATATTATGTTAGCTGGTGAGGTACATAATTCAAATTCATCATCAGTAGAACAAATGGAAACAGTTTGGGATAAGGCGGAGAGTCTTGGTATGAATACTTTGCTCTTGCCGGTTTCGTGGGAGATGATTGAACCAAAAGAAGGAGTGTTTGATTTTAGTATTGTAGAAGGTTTGGTATTACAGGCGCGTAGGAGAGGCAAAAAAATAGTGTTTTTATGGTTTGGAACATGGAAAAATGCACAGTGTATGTATGCGCCTGAATGGGTTAAAAAGGATATCAACAGATTTAAACGAGCAGAAGTAAAAAAAGGGAAAAATAAAACAATGCTTGAAAACTTCTATGGAATTCCATACACATCATTATCATTTCTTTCTAGCGAGACTAAAGAATCTGATACTAAATCATTTAGAATGCTTATGAGGTTTATTAAAGAAATTGATGAAAAAGAGAATACGGTTGTAATGGTACAAGTTGAAAACGAGACGGGATTACAAGGTTCAGCAAGAGAAAATTCAGATGAAGCAGATAGGCTATTTGAAAGTGCGGTTCCGGCAGATTTTGTTGCATATATGAAATCCAATACGGAAACAATGAATGAAGATGTTAAAAGTTCCGTTTTGAGCGGATCATCAAGTGGAAGCTGGAAAGAAGTATTTGGAGACATTGCAGAAGAAATTTTTAGCGCATATTATATATCCGGTTATGTAGGTGATATAGCACGCGGGGGTAGAGAAGAGTATGATTTGCCGATGCTTGCAAACTGTTGGCTTGATAAGGGGGAAGAAGCGGGGAGGTTTCCCAGTGGAGGTCCGGTATCCAGAGTTATGGAGGTTTGGAAATACAGAGCACCTGCTGTAGATGTATTAGCACCGGATATTTATGTTCATAATTTCTGTGAGGTATGTGACAGCTACATAAAGATGAATAACCCCTTATTAATACCGGAAACGGCTACTCATAGTTATGCCGGTCCGAGACAAACGTATGTGATTGGTCATTATCATGCTATGGGATTTGCGCCATTTGGATTTGAAGAGATGGGTGAGCCGTTCTCGGCAATTGATATGTATTTATTTGGCGCTGATACAACTGACCCTGCGCTTGGAACACCCCAAAATGTAGATGAGTATTCATGGTACTCAAACACGCTATCTGATATGATGCCATTGTTAAGTGATAAGTATGGAACTAAAGATTTGCAAGCGGTGATTTGCGAAAGAAAAGAAGATGACACTATGATTTTTGACGACTACGGATTCAAAATCATTATGGATAATCCGAGACTTAGTAGAAAAGATGGTGTATGTCTTATTCTTAAAGAGGCGAAAGATGAGTTCTATATAATTGCTAATGGATGTATAGTTACGTATTTCTCTAATAACGAGGGACTTCCCAATGTAGATATTATTTCTCTTGAAGAAGGGAAGATTGAAGAAGGAAAATGGAAAGTTACTAAGCGATTAAATGGCGATGAAGCCGCAAGCATGCTGTATGAAGAACCGAAACTGCTTAAAATCAAGTTGTTTGCATACAATTAAATAAGGACAAAATAAGTAAAAGGTGGCGAGTGCCACCTTTTTTATTGTTATAGACGACACACAAATCAGTTAAACGATTTATAAACATATAAATTGTGCATAATGCACAATAAAAGAAATAATAAACATACATTACCAACAAATTAAACGATTAAGTATTTACTTAAATTGAATGATATGTTAAAGTTAACTAAATTAAGTTAAACGATTAACTAAAGGAAAGGAATGGACAGATGAGAAATAAGATAAGGCAGATAGATCTTAAAGATGTTGTAATAACCGATTCTCTTTTTGGAGCCTATGCCAGACGAGTTTATGAAAAAGTCATTCCTCACCAGTGGAAGATTCTTAATGATGAGTTACCTGATATGGTCGCAACGCATTGTATTGAGAATTTTCGGGCAGCAGCAAATGGAAGTGTGGGAACTAGGAAGGGGGTTGTATTTCAGGATACGGATTTGTATAAGTGGATAGAAACTGTTTCGTATTGCATATTAGGTGGAAATGGTAAGGAATATGAAAGCTTGGTCGATGGAGCCATTGACTTAATAGGTTCGGCGCAAGAGGAAGATGGATACTTAAATACTTACTATACTGTAAATGCACCTGATAAGAAATGGGGCAACCTAATAGAAGGCCATGAACTCTATACTGCAGGTCATTTAATAGAGGCGGCAGTAGCATATTACCAGGCGACAGGTAAAGTCAAATTGCTGGATATAGCAGTTAAAAATGCAGATTTGATTTGTAAGATTTTTGGATGTAGTGATAACCAAATTCGAGGATATCCCGGTCATCAAGAGATTGAACTTGCACTTGTAAAGCTGTTTAGGATTACAAGCAATAAGAAATACTTAGATGAGGCACTTTATTTCATTAACGAAAGAGGATGTAAACCCAATTACTTTGCCAAAGAGCTAGAGACAAGAGATGGCAAATATGAGTTTTTCGATGAATTTTATGATTATCAATTAGATTATTCTCAGAACGATGAACCTGTAAGAAGGCAGAAAGAGGCCAAAGGTCATGCGGTTAGAGCGATGTATATGTATACAGCTATGGCAGATTTGGCTAGTGAACTAGATGATGAAGAGTTACGAAAGGCGTGTGAAACGCTATGGAACAATGTGGTAAATACCCGAATGTACATAACGGGAAGTATAGGATCCAGTGGATTTAGAGAGCGATTTACAACGGATTATGACTTGCCTAATGCCACGAATTATTCTGAGACATGTGCTTCAATTGGTCTTATGATGTTTGGACAAAGGATGAATGAGCTTACAAAAGACGGCCACTATTATGATACTGTTGAACGAGCATTATATAATACCGTTCTAGCGAGCATAAACATAGAGGGTGATAGATACTTTTATGTTAATCCGCTGGAAGTAGTGCCGGAGTTTTGTACGGAATATACTTATATGGACCACGTAAAAGCTGTTAGACAAAAGTGGTTCAGCGTAGCGTGTTGTCCGCCTAATGTAGCCAGAACACTTGCTTCGCTCGGTCAGTATATTTATGCAAGAGGAGATAATAGCATATATATTCACCAGTTTATATCATCAAAGATTAAGACGGCGTTGTCATCCGGAAATATCGAACTGGAAATGGAATCGAATCTCTTAAATGATGGGCGTGTTGTACTTGATATCAAATGTAATGAACGGTGCAAACTACATATCAGACAACCTCATTATTCGCAAAGTACTTTGGTAATACAAGATGACAAAGAGATTCAGGTTAAACCTGTAAAAGGGTATCTGGATATACAACTATTAGCAGGAATTAATAAAATAGATTTACAATTCGATACTAGTCCGAAATGGATGTTAGCAGATAACAGGGTCAGAGAAAACATAGGTAAGGCAGCACTAGTGAAAGGACCGGTGATTTACTGTCTGGAAGAAGTTGATAACGGTAATCTTCTAGGAGAAATCTATGTAGAACCAAATGTTAAAGTATCTAAGTCTAAGCCTGTAAGTGGGCTCGTCGGAGAAGTATCAACTATTAAGTATAAGGGCATCAGAGTGAAACGAGTTCCGGATGACACTTTGTATAAAGAGTCTTGGTATACAAATGAAGAAGTAGAACTAACAGCTATTCCATATTGTATGTGGAATAATCGAGAGCCCGGCGAGATGCTGGTATGGCATAAATTAAGGATATAAACATTAAGTGGTAGCAACAACACAAGTGAGTTGTTATAATAAAAACAAGGAGAGAAGGCGTATGAAAAAGAAATGTTTAAGTTTACTATTAGTTACAGTGTTAGTTGGAGCGATGGCCCTGACAGGTTGTGGTTCAAGTAGTGATGACAGTGGTGATGCAGCCGATAGTTCATCAGATGACGGCGGAAGTTCTGACAAAGTTAAAATCACTTACGCACAGTGGGGAAATGAAACAGAGACTGCAGCGACACAGGCTGTAGCGGATAAGTTCAATAGCGAACAAGATGAAATTGAAGTTGAGGTTATTAAAATTGATCATGATACTTACGTAACAAAACTAAATGCAATGGCAACAGCGGGAGAGCTTCCGGATACAGCTATAATGAGTGAAGCCGGAGTTTTAAAATTTGCTGAAAACGGACTACTTGCAGATATAAGTGATATGTATGGTTCAGGAGATGCTAAACCACTGGAAGCTTTAACATTTAAGTATGAAGGAACACCGGTTGCATATTCAGCAGCAAATGAAATTTTAAATCTATGGTACAATATTGATCTTTTGACAGAAGTATGCGAAGCACAAGGTCTCGATGTTTCTGAAGTGACACCACCTGCAAATGGAGAAGACGCTTGGGATTGGGATACATTTGTAGAGATGGCTCAGACTCTTACCTTAGATATCAATGGAAATAATGCACTTAGCCCTGATTTTGACAAGAATAATATTGATATTTACGGATGTACTATTAATACCCTTCCTTGGCAGCTTGAAGTATGGGCACTATCTAACGGTGGAGGATACTACAGTGCTGATGGAAGCGAATGTACTATAGATGATTCAGCGACAGTTGAAGCACTTCAAATGATAGCTGATTTATCAGATGTATACTACTGTGCACCCCCGGTAAGTTCTGCTGCGAATGCGTTAGAGTCTTCACTTGGAAGCAAGAAGGTAGTTATGGCTACCGATGGACAGTGGAATGTCGGAACATTCCTTGGTCCAACAGCTGATTTCGAATATGGTGTTGGGGTTCTTCCTTATATGAAGGAACAAGTTACTATATGTACAGGTGGACCTAATGTGGTATTTGAAACAACAGAGCATCCTGAAGAAGCTATGACATGGCTCAAATGGTACTATCAGGAAGAAAATTCATGGGCACTTATAGAAGCAGGCACTTGGATGCCGATACTGGATTCATGGTACACTGAGGAAGACCAGATTGATAAATGGATTAGTAATCCGAACTTCCCTGAAAAAGAAATGTATAGAAGTGCAGTTGTAGATTATGCTAAAGACTATATGAAATCTACTTCATGGTATTATGTAAATGGAACTGAAGAGTTCAATGCAACTTTGGATACAGTGTTCTCGGCTGTTTGGTCAGGTACACAAACTATGGAAGAGGCGATTGCTGAAAACAAAGATGAATTAATGGAGATTTACGAAGAGAGTAATCCATAACATTAATGAGAAGTGGCCCGCCGGGAAAAGCGGGCCATGACTATATAAAGAAGCATATTTAAAAAGGAAATACTAGTTGAGGATGAGGTGCTGGCATGGCAAAAAAGGAAAGAAATAGTAAGAAATTAGGATATATATCGCGTACAGGGAAGAAAGAAGAGAGAACGGCATATCTGTGCCTTATTCCGGCATTTCTGGGTGTTACATGTATAAGTTATCTTCCTACCATTGCGGTATTTGTCCTGAGCTTATTTGATTGGAATGGGCTCACAACCCCTAAGTTCATAGGGTTTGATAATTTTATTAGAATATTTACAAAGGATATATATTTGGTAGATTCTGTTAAAGCAACAGTTTTATATGCAGCGATGGCAGTAGCAGGAGCTCTTCTTTATTCTCTTATTATTGCACTTTTGCTGAACATGAATATTAAAGGAAGAACGATTTTCAGATCACTTTTTTTCATACCGTATTTATTACCGGCTATCGGGGTATTTAAGGGATGGCAGTGGTTATATGAAGGGAATTTTGGTTTATTTAACTTTATACTTAGGATGGTTGGACTTGAACCGCAGAGGTTTCTTGATAGTCCATCACAGGTAATACCTTCGCTTGTACTAATTGCTATTTGGACAAGTGGAAATCTAATAGTAATCTTCCTTGCAGGTTTACAGAATGTACCGGGTGTATATGTGGAAGCAGCTAAAATAGATGGTGCAAATGCATGGCAGAGATTCTGGCATATCACGATACCAAGTATTTCTCCTATCATTTTCTATAATATACTTATTGCACTTATTACTCATTTGCAGGTAATTAACCCGGCTCTTGCACTTACAGGAGGCGGTCCGGCTAAGAAATCCATGTTTATGTCTTATGTAATTTACTTGTATGGTTTCCAAAAGAATAAGATGGGATATGCAGCGGCTTACTCAGTAGTGTTCTTTTTTATAGTAGGAATATTCACGATTATTCTATTTAAGACACAGAAATCGCAGATATTCGGAGAGGGGGATGAGTAAGGTATGGCAAAAACACTTAGTAATAGAAAAAGGAAAGAAAAAGTAATAAATATATGTGGTACACTTTTAGTTATATTCTTTGCCTTTTTAGTTATTCTACCTATTTGGTGGATATTCAGATCATCACTTATGAGTACGAGCGAGATAAATCAGTATCCACCGGCATTTATACCGCATGAATGGTTGTGGGCGAATTATACAAAGGCATTAGAAACATTTAAGTACTGGACGTATTTTAAGAATACTTTTTCGATTATTATTCCATCAGTTGGTTTTGGTACAATAACAGCTATTTTTTGCGGATATGCATTCGCAAGACTTAGATTTAGAGGGAAGAAATTATTCTTTAATATATGTGTAGGGACAATTCTCCTACCGGGAATGGTTACACTTATTCCACTCTACGTATTTTGGACAAAGGGAATGGGCCTTGGGGATACGTATTGGCCACTTATATTACCGTTCCTAACCGGTGGTGGATTCTTCAATATATTCTTAATTAGACAGTTTTTCATGACAATACCTAAAGAGTTGGATGAAGCAGCTTCTATTGACGGTGCCGGAAGGATGCGGATACTTTGGACGATACTTGTGCCATCTATTAAACCGGCAGTAGTGGTTGTAGGAATGATGCTATTTATTCAGGTTTGGAATGATTTGCTGCAACAGATTATATATATTAATAGTATGAGTAAGTTCACTTTTGCGGTTGCATTGACGAACTTTACAGGATCGTTTGGAACTAATTGGCCTCTGGCAATGGCTGCAACCTTTATGACTATTTTGCCGGGTATTGTGATATATGTCCTCGGACAAAAGAGCTTTGTAGAAGGTATTGTACTAACGGGAATGAAAAACTAAGAGGTATTCGTATGTGGAAGAAGTTTTCTAATTGGTATTATGGAAATAATGATAATGAAAAAGAAACTCCTAAGGGTGGACTTGGCAGAGTGTGGTATGTAATAGTAAACTATATTGGCTCACTTGTATTTATAAATATAGTATTTATAATTTCTTGTCTTCCAATATTTACTATTCCTGCGTCAATTATCGCTATGAGCAGGTATGTAGGAAAAATCTATAATGACGGATTTGGTTATGGAATGGATACATACATCAAAGAATTTAAAAGTCAGATTCTTAAGTCCATTCCACTAGGGTTATTAGTAGGAGTACTTGCTTTTTATGGATATTATCTTGTAAGTTTGGCCGGAAACTTCATAGGAGGTTCACTTAGTGATATTTTAACAGGTATGGGAGTGGCAATACTGCTCATTGGACTTACATTTGGCTCATATGTATTTACGCTAGCTGCACACGTTGACTTACCAAATAAGCATTTAATTAGAAATAGTGCAATATTAATGATATGTGAATGGAAGAGAAGTCTGGGACTTGCATTTATATTTGCAATTGTTATTATAGCCACACTGGCATTGGCGCCGTATTCAATATTTGCACTTGTACTGTGTCTATTTTCATTTCTTCAATTATTAATGTCAGCAATAGTGATGCCTGTAATTAAAAAGAGAATAATTATTCCTTATGAAACTACGTAGCTGTGGTACAATAGTCAGAGAAGAAAATGTTGAGGGAGGACTATGACAACTATTAAAGAAATAGCAAAGGCATGTGGGGTGTCAGTTGCTACAGTATCAAACATTATAAACAACAAGGGGAGTGTAGGAAATGAAACTAGAAAGCGTGTCACTGATGCGATAAGGGAAATGAACTACACACCCAATATAGTTGCAAAAAACCTAAAAATGAAACAAACGAGAAGCATCGGGGTCATAGCAGAAGATATGACTGTCTTTAGTATGCCTGAAATCATAGATGGAATCACGGAATACTGTGAACAGGAGGACTACCAGATACTTCTCACAAACCTTCGCTTGTATAAGAAGTTTTCGGACTCATATTATAGAGAAAACATGCACACGGACTTGGTCCATAAAGAAATGCAAAAGCTATTGTCCAAACAAGTTGAAGGGATTATATATGTGGCAGCTCATGAAAGGCTTATCAACTTCATGCCTGAAGATATTCCGATACCAACGGTTGTAGCATACGGATATACGAAGGATGTAAAGATACCTTCAGTTATAGTAGACGATGTTAGTGGTGCATATGATATCATGAATTACTTAATTGGATTGGGGCATAAAGACATTGGAATTATTGCAGGTAAAAAAGATTCTGCACATACTCAGGCAAGGCTCGAAGGGTGCCAAAAGGCACTGTTTGATAATGGATTATTATACAACCCCAAAGGCATACTATACGGCGAATGGGATAGAGAGAGTGGATATAAACATACTGATGAACTTATAAAAAGAGGTGTTAGTGCAGTATTCTGTATGAACGATATAATGGCTGGTGGTGTCTATGACAGACTAAGTGACTTAAACCTTCAGGTTGGCAAGGATATTTCTGTAGTAGGATATGATAATAGAGACATAGCAAGCTATACGAAGCCACCACTTACGACTGTGAGTTTGCCTTTACATCAGATAGGATACGAGGCCAGTAAAATAATAGTGAGTATATTAAACAATGAACCGATAGATGAGAGTGGGGCGTATTATGTTCCTTGCAATATTTGCATGAGAAAGTCCGTAATAGAAAAAGAATAAGGTGGTTAATTTGATGAAAAGAGCAAAGATAACACTTGATAAAGCATATATAGGGGCCGGGATTGATGAAAGAATCTATGGCTCTTTTATTGAGCATTTGGGAAGAGCTGTCTATGAAGGTATATATGAACCGGAGCATCCACTAGCCAACACACATGGATTTAGGCAAGATGTAATAGAGTTGGTTAAGGAACTCGGTGTACCTATCATACGTTATCTGGGTGGAAATTTTGTGTCAAACTTCTTCTGGGAAGACTCGGTAGGCCCTATAGACAAAAGACCTAGCAGGCTTGAGTTGGCATGGAGAAGCACGGAGCCTAATACGTTTGGCCTGAATGAATTTAGTAATTGGACTAAAGAGGTAAATTCGGACATTATGATGGCAGTTAATCTCGGAACGAGAGGTACGGATGCTGCTTGTAATCTGTTAGAGTATTGCAATCACACAGGAGGAACCAAATATAGTAATCTTAGGAAGAGCCACGGCATAAATGATCCATACGACATTAAGCTATGGTGTCTGGGAAATGAGATGGACGGAGAGTGGCAACTCGGTGCCAAGACTATGGACGAGTATGGTCGAATTTCAAAAGAAACAGCAAAGGCAATGAAGCTAATTGAACCAAGCATAGAACTGGTATCATGTGGCAGTTCGTTTAGAGATATGCCCACTTTTCCACAGTGGGAAGCAACTACTCTGGAACACAACTATGACTATGTGGACTATATCTCACTTCACCAATACTATGGAAATTTAAATAATGACAGTGAAGACTATTTGGCGCAATCCGATGATATGGAAGATTTTATTAAAACCGTTGTATCGGTATGTGATTATGTAAAAGCAAAAAAAAGAAGTAAAAAGAAGATGTATTTAAGCTTTGATGAATGGAATGTTTGGTTTCATTCTAAAAGTGAGGAAGAAGATATTACGACTAATAGACCGTGGCAGGTAGCGCCACATTTGCTTGAAGAAAGCTATACTTTCGAAGATGCACTTATGGTTGGTCTAATGCTTATCACTATAATTAATAATTCGGACAGAATAAAAATAGCGTGTCTAGCACAGCTGGTTAATGTACTGGCACCTATTATGACAGAGGCCGGAGGAGGTATATTTAAGCAGACTATTTATTATCCATTCCTTCATGCTTCGAAATACGGCAGAGGTAAATTACTTCCTACTTTATCAAATTCGCCGCTTCATGAAACTAAGGGACACGGCGAAGTGACGGATATTGTGAGTACAGCCATTCACAATGAAGAAGATGATAGTATAACGATTTTTGCCGTTAACCGGAATCTGAGAGAGGAGATACTTCTGGATGTTGATATCCGCAGTTTCGACGGATATAAGCTTACAAGGAGAATAGAGTATCAGTCTGATAACTTAAAAATATGCAACACTATACAAGGTGAATCGATAAGACCACGCGATATCACCGTTAAATGCGAGGACCTAAGTGAGGTAGTTCTTAAGAACGGGTCGTGGAATGTTCTGATTATTAGTCGCGACCATTGATTTTCACATAGCTCAGTTTGAAGAGTGTGCAAACTTAACCTTATATCATTTGAACCACAATTGAGAGTAATAGTTCCGATAATTCTTGACGCAGCGTGGGTCACAATGCTAACCTAGAACTTGAAAGGGAGGTTTGTATATGCAGTATAAAGAATTCGTAGATGAAAATAAGATTTCCAGACTTGGAATGGGTAATATGAGACTACCGGCTGTAAATAATGATGATTCAGTTATTGACTATAAAATAGCCAAGGAAATGATAGATTATTGTATGCGTAATGGTATAAACTATTACGACACTGCGTATATTTATCATGGTGGAAAGTCAGAAGAGTTTGTTGGAAAAGCACTCGCTAGTTACCCAAGAGATAGCTTTTATGTGGCGGATAAGTATAATCTACAGGCGAACCCGGACTATAAGGCACAATTTGAAGAACAACTGAAACGACTTCAAATGGAGTACATTGACTTTTACCTGCTTCACGGGATTCAGGATAGTTTCGCTAGCGAAATTATGGGAAATGGATGTATAGAGTACTTTGATAAGCTTAAAGATGAAGGAAGAATCAGATATTTGGGATTTTCTTATCATGGAAGTCCTAAACTATTACCGGACATTTTACAAGCTTACAAGTGGGATTTTGTCCAAATACAACTCAACTATTATGATTGGATTTTCGGTGATGCAAAAGAATTGTACAATATGCTGACAGAAGTAAATATTCCTATTATAGTAATGGAACCGGTACATGGAGGACTTCTTGCCAAAATGAAAGAAAGTGCGGAAACAAGTTTGAAAGCTCTAGATGGAGATAAATCAATTGCATCTTGGGCCATGAGATGGGTAATGAATCTTGACAACGTACTTGTGGTACTTAGTGGTATGTCAAATATGGAACAAGTTAAAGATAATATCTCAACGTTTGGCACTGACAAGGCACTTACAACTCATGAAATTGAAGTTATAGAAAATGCAGCCATTATCGAACATAGCGAAGTGGCAGTGGCATGCACTGCCTGTCGTTACTGTTGTCCGGACTGTCCGGTAAGCCTTGATATTCCGTTCTTACTCAAAGCTTACAATGATGCAAAAGTGGGTGGCGCATGGCGACTAAACCGCTTGAAAGCCTTAGACAAAAGTGAGCTTCCGGGTTCCTGTATAGCATGTGGGTCATGTACGAAGCACTGCCCGCAAGGCTTTGATGTACCTGCCTATATGAAAGAATTGCAGGAAATGATGGAATGAGTCAAATAGGCTACAACACAAGTGACGGTGCGGTATAAACACGTGTCATAAGTTCTTGGTTAAGCTGATACAAGCCTTTTGCATCATTTCCGTAAAGGTTGAATTTCGTAATCAAATCAGATGTGTTTTTTTCTTCCTCACCTTGTTCTTTGATAAACCAGTTAAGGAATTCCGTTGTCCTATAGTCATGCTCCTCATTGGCAGCTTGATATATCGTGTTGATAAGTCCGGTTACATATTCTTCGTGTTTCAATGCTTCGTTAAGTGGAGCTAAATAATCAGCATATTTACTACTTACAGCTTCGATAGATTGTAAAGTAACCGGTTTGTTATTATTATTCATATAGGTTCGAAATAACATAGCATGGTCTAGTTCCTCTTGAACCTGTACGTAAAACCAATTTGCGAATCCGTCTAGTCCTACATCATTGTAATAGTTTGACATACCCAAATACAAATATGATGAGTAGAACTCCTTTTGGATTTGATTATTTATAAGACTTGCAAGTTTTTCATTTAACATAATTTTGACCTCCTATTAAGTTGATACTTACATATATACTATAGTACTTATTAGGAGAAAATCTATTACTTTAAAAAAGTTAGCAAAAATTACATTGGTGATTGTTATGGACTATCCGAATTGTTGTCGTTATTTCTATACAATATTCTTGACAAAATAATACTCAAGACAACTATAGCAACGCCTATAGTATCAACAAGACTAAAAGCTGTTTTATGATTTGATCCAACCAAAAGTGCTCGTCCAAATGTTCCGCCCATATATAAATAAGTAATATAACCGCCATATGCAATAAAAACTATTGACATAATTACAGAAGATATCCTATGTCGTCTTTTTTTCTCAGATTTCCGTGAAAAAAAGGAACTATATATTCCGCCTATACCCATAAGTATTAACATGAAAGCTACCATTTGCCATTCTCCTTGTAAAAACTATTGTGATTGTTGTTGATTATCCGAATTGTCGTTGCTAGCTTCATCCTTAGGCTCGTACTTAACAAACACACGCCTGAAGATAAAGGAATTGATAAATGCAATTAGAGAAAATCCACCAAGCAGCCATATGGGTAAGACTATAGACAGATTTACATAAAGTGTTGCTACTACCGCAGCAGCTATTATGACTACCAAAAGTATCGAATAAGGCAAATTAAGTATGCTAATTAATAGTACGTTTTTAAGCGTATCCATTATCTTATTCTCAAATCTTGCTATATACGGAAACAGGTAAATCATAACTAGCGCATAAAATGCTATTAGTATAGAAGTCGCAACATAGAGTATGTTTTTCATAGCAGATGTTATCTGCATGGCAACGTAGTAGTCGATAGCGATAACCGTTCCAACAAGTAGGGCAACCAGCCATAGTATAGTGCTTATTTTAAAGTTTCTTTTAAATGCTGTGAAGAATGTTTTGAACATATATCCGTCTTCATTTTTTGCCATTTTCAGAGTCACAGTATATAACGCTGACATTGAAGTTCCTATAGTTACTATTGGTATGCAGCATACTATGAATAGTAGGTTAAGCATTATTAGGTCGGCTACTCTGGATAAGAAGCTCATCAATGGACTGTCAAAGTTTAAAATATTCATCTCTATTCCTCTCTCTTTAGTTGAGCAATTAAGTGTGCTCTTGACTCTAGTATTTTACCATAATTAGAGTTAGCTGTGCGCCTTATTTAGTTTATTCATAGTTATTTCACGATTTTGCCCCTCAATTGTTAGAATAGAAATTAACAATTGAGGGGCGATTATATCTCATGTATCTGCCTTGAATTAGTATAATGAAGCAATAGCTAAACCTTAGCTTTTTGAGCCTGGTCTTTTGCCTTGTTATCAGCGCGAGTCTGATTGCTTTTTGCCATTTTACTCCAAGCATGGAGTGCAAGGCTAAGTGCAATAACACCGTAGGCAACGAATACACGGAAATATTCACCTATCTGCGCGTTGCCGAGTAATTCTTTTCCTGCTACAGGAGATAAGATGAATAATGTATGGAATAGTATAATTCCAAGGATTGCTTGTTTCGCATTTGCTTTATTGATTGATGCACCACCTACCAAAAGAGCGGCAATGGCATATAAACCAACTTGCTGATGAGCACCGTATGTTGCAACAGTACCGATATTTTGCAGAGAAATTATATGCCCATAGCTTGCTAAGACTGTAGACATAATCATAGCAATAATACGTGTTTTATCTACGTTAATACCTGCTGAATTAGCTACGGAACGACTTTGACCTACCGTTCTCATCTCTTGTCCGAGCTTAGTGTTCATAAACCATGAAATGAATATAGATAAAGCACCTATACAAATATATGTAAGAACAGGCAGTCTAACAGCTATTAGCGCATTATATAGTGCCGGAATATAAGTTGCAGCATATAGTACACCTGAACCTATTATGAAAATAATACGCTTCTTAACTGCGCTTTTCCTAATGATTTTATAGATATTGTATAATACACATATTACTACACTGATTTCTATTGCATTAAGTAATAACAATCTTGATGAAGATAAAAACTTGTTTACAAATGGTATATAGCTTAATCCATATGCAATAACTATAGGAACTACAACCTTTAAGATACTTATTATCTTCAAGTCTTGTTTTTTGATTAAACGATAAACAATAACTAAAGCTGCAATAACTAGTGCTGCATAAAATGCAAAATCAAGTATAGAAATCATTGCTACATTATCTAAGGCATATTTTAAAGATCCTTCCAGGTTAATTGCATTTTTAACACCAACACCGGTAGAAATCATTAAAGTCTTATTTGCAATAGGAATGATACCGCCTAACACAAACAGAAATAGCAATTGATATAGACCATCGGAAAAATATCCGCAAACTAATCCGCCAATCATTTCGGTACCCTTCATACTATTAAATAGACGACCAATTAAATATCCGAAAAATATGGCTAGAGGAGTACTTATTACAGCACATAAAAGCAGTCCGGGTAATCCGGTTACACCTATGAGCATTACAATAAAGATTGATATCTGAGCGGCTATTGCTCCGATAACAATACCGAAGTTAAGTCCGAGACCGGCAATAACAGGAATTAGGAGGCTCAAAACCATAAATGTATTACGTCCTATTCTTGTAAAAAGTTCCGGGAGTAAGAAAGTCAGTGTTGCTCCTGAGGCAAAGTATGCACCGATGCACAAAATGATAAATAAAACTGTAACGTTGTTATCACGTAAAAAGTACTTTAAATTGAATTTGTTTTTCATCGTGATACCTCCTTAGACTTACTTAGTGCGTAGAGAATAATTCCATTCGATATAATTATACGAAGAATTTCTGATAAGTTTCCTTCAGGAAGAATCTCGTTTGCTACAGGCAGAGCGACGGCAAGGATACCTTGAAATAGGAAGGTACCAAGAAGAACGTTTAAAATAGTTGCCTTGTTGATTGAAGCACCACCGATTAAAATAGATGCAACACAGGCAAATCCCATCATCTGTGGAGCGTTATATAGTTGTAAGAATCCGTAGCTTTGTGCATACATAACGATTCCAATTCCACCAAGTGCAGTAGAAACAGCTGTTCCTAGAATCCTCATTTTATCAACATTAATTCCTGCGGCTTTTGCATATACAGGGTTTGCACCTGCAGCAGACATCATGGTTCCGCTTCTTGTTTTTGTGAAAAGCCAAACAAATAGGCATGCAAGGAAGAAAAATATCAATAATCCGGTTGGAATAAAAGTTTTCCCAATGTAAAAGCCTAAAAAGTTATTAAATACTCCTGAAAAATCATCTGCTAAACTAATGGTGTTTCGAAGTCCATCGCCGGCAAGTGGCCAGATAGAAGTAGGACTTTTAAATGGTAAGGTCAACCACAATATGTTCATTAAAGCAACTACTGAAAATCCCACATACGTTGAGACAGTCATTTCGCTGCCTTTTACCCTATTGAGCAGCAATCCGTATAGAATACCAAATATACTGGAAATAATAAGAGCAAATAGTAATGCAACAAGTACGCTAATAAAAGCATCTAAAGTTGGATTATCAGCGAACTTATCGAAAAACCCGATGTAGCGCAGCTCAACGGAAATTAGTGCACCCACTAGTCCGCCTGAAATACCTATGGTAATTCCAAAGTTTGGTCCAATTCCACACTGAATACCGGGTACCATGGCTAGAACTAGTATTCCGTACATTCCCCAACGACGTAATACATCGCCAATCAAAGAAGGTACATCCATTTTGTAAACGGTTGCTACAAACATTAAAATCAGAAAGAAAGACAGAATGATGATACGTGGCAAACCGAAATCGTGAATTGTTTTTTTAAATTGATTCATTCTTTACTCTCCTTCCACTTTTGTTGAGCTCATTGCTAAGCCAAAGTCGACGTCAGATGCATCCGGACTTAGTATTTTAGACACTGTTCCGTCTGAAATAATTGCAATACGATCACAAATGCTACGCAACTCCACCAATTCACTAGATACCATAATAATTGTCATTCCTTCTGATTTACGGAGCTTAACCAGATATTCCATTATTAATTTTTTCGCACCGATGTCAATGCCTCTTGTAGGCTCGGATACGATTAATAGCTTATGCTTTAGAGTTAGAGCATTAGCTAGACAAACCTTTTGTTGGTTCCCTCCGGATAAACTACCTGCTTTTTGTGTAGGTCCTGTACAACGAATATCTAAAAGTTTTATCATTTCATTTGCATGTGAACGAATGGCAGTATTATTTCTTATCTTTGCGACTCCTAAGTTTCTTAAGAAATTCTTTTTAACAGCCATCGAATTAAAAACCACATTATTTTCAATTGATTCATCTAATAATAAACCAACACCGCGGCGATCTTCTGATACAAAGGCAACATCTTTATGAAGCGCATCGCCAAGGACATTAAAATCAATGGTATTATCAAAGACAGCAGCTTCGCCTGTAGTCGGATATAATCCCATAATCCCATTTGGTATGCCGAGTTTTCCTTGGCCGGCTAGGCCGCCGATTCCGAAAATTTCTCCCTCATATACATCCAGGTTAACACCATTTACTTGTTCACCGGGCATATCGACATATAAGTCTCGTATCTTCACGGCAATTGGAGAGTTCTCATGACTTTCTACGGTATCGTTGTTCTCAACTAGCTTTTCTATTTTACGACCGACCATCATCCGTGCAATGTCTACAACATCTGTATCTTTAATAGCTTTGGTATCGACTAATTCACCATCACGAAGAACGGTAACGGTATCAGCGACCTCTACGATTTCGCCGAGGCGATGAGTTATGAAGATGATAGCAATGCCTTTGTCTGCAAGTTTACGCATTACACTTAGTAATCGTCCCGCTTCACCTTCGGTTAAAACAGCTGTAGGTTCATCAAAAACTAATAGCTTAATATTTTCTTTATCAATCTCACGAGCTATTTCAACGAACTGCATATATCCTACCGGTAACCCGGCAACCATAGAATAGCGGTCAATATCCATACCAATCTGATCTAACGCCGACTGTGCATCTTTCCCCATCTTTTCGTGATTCAGTTTGTCGAGAGATTTGCCGAATAAGTGGCTGGCAAATGTTGGAATAGTGTCCTCTCTACCAACCTTTATGTTTTCAGTAACAGTGAATCCGGGTATTAACATAAACTCTTGATGTACCATACCAATACCGGCATTCATAGCATCATTAGGTGATGTAAAAGATACTTCATTATCACCAATACTTACTTTACCTTCGTATCCACCGGTACTGTGAATTACCGACATACCAAAAAGTATGTTCATTAAAGTGGATTTGCCGGCGCCATTTTCTCCAATTAGAGCACAAATTTCACCGGGTTTTACACTTAAAGAAACATTTTTTAGTACAGCAGTATCACCATATTTTTTAGTGATATTTTCCATCTGTAACAAATATTCTTTTCCCACTCTTTTTCCCTTCCTACTTCATATTTGTAACTGTTCAGAACAGTTTACTTTATAAAAAGAGGATGTTGCAAGTACGAACTCTCAAATTTGAGAATTGTAGCTCGTAACATCCTCAGTTCATCTTTGTATACTAGAATGTATAGTAATCACACAGAATCATATAGAAGTTCTCTATTTCACCCTCATCGTCTGCATAATTTGATAATTGCTCTGTTGCACCATATTCAGAAGCGATTTTAGAAATAGAAGCTCTGATAGCTGAATCATCATATTTATCTGTTACTTCACCTTCGCAGTATTTGATTGCATAATCAACACCTGCTTCGATCATAAGCATACTTACAGGCAATGCCCATGTGCTCATACGTCCTGTATTGCCTGCATCCTCAACTTTAGATTCAATTTGAGTCAGCATATAGCTTACATCACCTTCGTGTCCGGCTGTTTCAATGTTGAGTGCAGCTGGATATGCGTGATAAGGACTTGGACAACATTGCTGTGGGAATATCGCGCCTAATTCAGCAATAGTTCTGATAAGTGGTTCCTGCATAGAACAATTGGTTGAAAAGAAAGCTGTATCAGTACCATATTCAGCGATTTTACGTGGAACATCTTCCAAGATGAATTGCTGTGCACCTGAAACACCGGCATCACCTGTCGGATCCGGAGCAGTTGCTTCAATGTAAGTGATTCCCTTAGCTTCACAATTTTCTTTAAATAGTTCTGTACGTGCAGCAATTGTTTCATATCCTAAATGACGTGGAAATGAATAATGAACAAATGTGGTTGCACCCATTGATTCTGCTTGATCAACAACAGTTGTTCCCATTCCGATCTCATCTACCAACATAACTACATCAGCAGCAGCGGCGATCTCACGTGGTGGCTCTGCTGCAACACCTGCGATAAATAAAATGTCAGGACGAGTTTCTTTTGCCTTTTCAATAGCTGCAATAGCTCCCGGTACGGCTTGTACAAATACGATTGCCTTGACATCAGGATCTGAAGCCAGGTTAACTACTTGTGAAATGGTTGTTTCAACTTCATCGTTGAATTTGTCCGGATAGGTTGCAGTAACAATTCTGTCAGCCCCATATGTTTCTATCATTGACTGAGCAGTTTGAAACTCTTCCTCTCCCTGTGAAACTGTTCCGGTAATAATACCGATTTTGTAATCCTCGTCAATTTCCGCACTTTCTTCGCTGTCAGTAGTTTCTTCTGTGTCTGAAGTATCAGTTGCTGTGTTGTCTGCGCTACGGCACCCTATAAGACCGAAGACAAGTGCAGACATACATAGTAATGCTACGATTTTCTTTTTCATATTTCCCTCCTCTATTTGCATCGATTTTTATTTGTAATTCGACGCGTTGATAAATACTTTTATATTATAACAAAAAACCGAAAAATATACAAATATTAAACGACAATAAACAATTTACCAGAAAAAACATGGAAAATTACAATTAAATAATGTCATTGACACTGTGTATCATAAAAAAACAGATAAAACCGAAAAGTATATCAAGCATCACTAGACTTAGTCTGATAGTAGTATTCGCTTACATAAACAAATTTGACCCGGCAAGTAGTTTTTCACTTCGGGATATGAAGGCCTCCATATCTTCAGGGCGAAGAGCCTGTTGGCTAAGCATAGCCAAATCAAATAATTGCGATATAAGTAATTCTTCCGATTCATTATTATCAGTCGTGACAATGTTTTTAACTAAAGAATTATTAAGATTGATAATCCAGGTTTTCTTGGCATTAGCTTCGGCTTCATCCTGACTGTTGGGATTAATGTATCCGTATATTTCCATCATATCAGTTACCCTTCTAGCGGCCTCGTCATTTACAAGTAGGGTAGAAATGGAAGCGTCTTCAAATCTCGTACACTTTAATTCTATATTACCAAGGCGATCACCCAGAATAGTAGTTACTTTGCCGGCTAACGTATTAGCGATATTTTCATCTCCGGATTCCACGTAGCCGCCGTAAACAGCTTCGATATTTGAATCTATCCTAATAAATGGGTTGGTCGGATACAAGGTTTCATACTTGAAAACCAGTGGTTTATCTATCACATGATCGAATAATAAGGCATTGGTGTTACATTTCCTAAAAATCTCTATATAATGAGCTTGCTCCAATCTATCAGAGGCATAGTAAAGTGGTGTGTTTTTATTTGGAATAAATTCATCGATAGTTTTGTAGTTGCCGTCCAGATCTTCGAAAATTACTTTCTTTGTCATAACTGAAGCAAATGTTTTATCCTTTAATATACCGTATTTCACAAATGCATTGAGCTCAGGCCAGTATTTTTCATAGCTTGATCTTTCATTTGTAAACATTTCATGTAATGCAATACTTACTTCTTGTGTAAGACACTCAGAAATAAGTGCAAGCATACTATTTGGATCACTATCGTTGGTTTGAATAGAAGAACGTGAAACAACAAGCGGGAGGTTATCACATTCGATTATGCCGCTTTGTAAATTGACGAATTGTGGTATTATCTGTTTGATATTTTCGCCCACATAGATTCCTCTATTATATACTTTGATAGTGCCTTCAAGATCTTCAGTTCCGTTTCTAGTGTTCCTAAAATAGAGAATACCTCTTACTCCAAGGTCCATGCTTGCAAATTGAAGCCAGAATACAGGGTCATTAGCATCATTAAAGAAAGCTTGGTAAAAAGCATTCATATCTTCTTTATTTATATCTTCTTTTGCTAACCGCCATAAAGGGTTAGAGTCATTTACAAGTAGTCTGTCATGATCAGGTGATGTAAAGAACACATCATATCTTGAGAAGATAAAGAACTTTCTTATACTATCATAAACAAAGGCAGCATTAGTATCTGATCCCTCGTTTAGATACAAAATGATATCTGTACCTATAGTATCCTTGTTGCACTTTTCCATGGTATATGACATATCTTGAGTACAATTCCAGCGTACCGCTGCAGTATTGTCTTTAAAAGACTTACTTTCAATAGCAACATGGTCTGCAAGCATAAATGCTGAGTAGAATCCAACACCGAAATGACCGATAATACTATCTTTTCCGGCTTGGTTATTTCTCTTTATAAAGTCTTCTGCTCCGGAAAATGCAATATTATTAATATATTTTTCTACTTCATCTTCTGTCATACCAATTCCATTATCTCTTATTATAAGCTTATTATTATCGGTATCTAAAATGACATCTATTGAACCGGTAGTAAAAGGAGCGGATGTTTCTTGAGTTAATAAAACTCTCTTTTCTATAGCATCCGTAGCATTTGATATCAACTCACGAAATACTATATCCGGCTCTTTGTCGAGTCCTTTCTTTAATATCGAAAATACATTATTACTTTCTATAGACAGTGTTCCCTCTTTTAATGTTGTTTGAGTAGTCATAATTTGCACCTCCATTTATATACGGCAATTATACCAAACAGTATTATATAAAGTATATAGTGGATGGGCAATTTGTCCATGCAGATAATGAATTTTACAATCCACACTTGAAACGATATGCTTAATGCATAAAAAGCAAATACACCTAATGGATTAACTAGTAAAAATGCACAACGGCTGTTAAATCCGATTTGCAAACAACCATAACTGCAAAAAGCAGTTATCAATCAAACAATTTATGGAGGAAAGAAATTATGTCAGAAGCAAAAAAAACAAATGCAGGTTATGTAGAATGGCCAAGTTTTGAAGAAATCAAGGAAATGTTTAAAGAGCATTTTATAATGGACAGAAGAGAAGATGGTGTTGTAACAGTTCGTATGCACTGTAAAGGCGGCCCACTTATCTGGTCAATGGAATTACATGATGCTATAGGAAAGATGTGGAGAATGCTTGGAACAGACAGATCCACAGAATTAATCATATTTACAGGAACAGGAAATGTATGGGTAACTGATTTTGAAGCAGCAAGCTGGGCTCCTGAAGGAGATGATGCAGGTGAGACAAGATACAATCACATGTTTGTTGATGGAAGAAGAATGATTATCTCAATGATTCAAGACGTTGAAGTTCCTACACTTGGAGTTCTTAGCGGTTCAGGCGGACATACAGAACTTGCACTTATGTGTGACCTCGCTATAGCGGCAGATGATATTACAGTTCTTGATCCTCATATGTTACCTGGAACAAATAATGTGCCGGGAGACGGAATACACAGTTGTTTCTTTGAACTTATGAACACAAGAATGGCAAACTGGTACCTAATGACAGGTGACAAAATGCCGGCAGCAGACTTGGTTAAATTAGGTCTTGTTTCTGAAATCGTGCCTAGAGAGAAATTAGAAGAACGTACATATGAAATAGCAGATATGCTTATGTCACAAAACAGAGTTGCAAGAAGACTTACATCTCAATTAGTTAAGAGAAATTGGAAGAAGCGTATTGCTGATGATCTTGACATGGCATTTGGTACAGAGATGTTTGGTATGTTCTGCGCAGACGAATTACATTCAGAATTAATATCTATGATAGATTACCTTGGATTAGAAGGAAAGATTGACCCTTTTTTAAAAGGTAAAATCAGATAAATCAGATAATACATTCCCCATTTACAGTATCCCTAACGAAGAAAGATAAGAAGTACTTTGTTGGGGATATTGTACTATCTGTCATTTAAGGAAGGAAAATGTTATGAAGAAAATTTTTGCAATTAATTGTGGATCCACATCTACCAAAGTAGCATATTTTGAAGATGAGAAAATGCTCTCAAAGGTATCTCTTGATATGACGATGGAACAACTGAAGGAAATGCCGAAAGTAATGGATCAATTAGATTTTCGAACCAATCAGGTTATGGAATTTCTAAAGGAAAATGATATCAACCCACAAGACTTTGACATGATTGTGGCTAGAGCCGGGACTATACCGGCAGTTCCATATGATGGCGCATATGATGTGAATGAACTAATGATTACATCGGTTATATATGCCCCAATGGCACAACATGCATCGACTTTGTCATGTTTGATAGCTAATAACCTTGTTAAAGGTAGTAAAGTTCCGGTAATTATATATGATCCGACTAGCGTAGATGCAGCAGATCCAATTGCAAAGATAACCGGCATACCTGAAATAAGTAACAGACCGATAGCACATTTGCTTAACACAAAAAGTGCAGGTATTGAATATGCTAAGTCAATAGGAAGTGAGTATAAGAACTTAAATCTGATTATAGCTCAGCTCGGTGGTGGAATAACATTAGGATTTCATGATCATGGTAGGATAGCTGATTGGGTATACGATGATGAGGGCGCTATGTCACCTCAAAGAGCAGGTGCTATACCGACAAGATATATGGCTGAACTTTGCTATGAAAGTGATAAGACATTACAGGAAATGAAAATGTATTTGTGTGGACAAACAGGATTTGTTGCATATTTTGGGACCCATGATGCAAGAGAAGTTGAGAAACTGATAGAAAATGGCGATGAAAAAGCAAAACTTGTTATGGAAGCAATGGCTTATGGAGTGGCAAAGAGTATTGGACAATTGGCTACTGTTAGAAATGGGAAAGTTGATCAAATTATATTGACCGGCGGAGTGGCATATAGCAAGAGGATAACAGACTATATAACACAAATGGTTTCATTTATAGCTCCGGTAACAATTATACCGGGTGAAAAGGAAATGGAAGCACTGGCAGCAGGAGCACTTAGAGTTTTAAATGGTGAAGAAGAAGTACATCCTTATGACATATATCCTAAAGGATATACATCGATACAGGATATCAAAAACCGCCCGAATGAGATGGCATAGGAGGATTAAGAATGAACAATAAAGTAATAATATCAGCAGCACTTACAGGTGCAATGACACCCAAGGATGCAAATCCACATATTCCAATCACACCAGAGGAGATAGCAGAGGATGCATACAAGTGTTGGCAAGCGGGTGCAGCTATAGTTCATCTTCATATGAGAGATGATAATGGATATGGAACTATGAACAAAGAATTATTTAAGAAAACAATAGATTTAATAAAGGCGAAACCTAACTGTGATGTAGTTATTAATTGTACGACGTCAGGAGATAACAGAGCAAGTTATGAAGATAGAATGGCTCACCTTGATTATGTTAAACCTGAGATAGCATCTTACGATGCAGGTTCATTTAACTGGATGCCTAATGGTATATTTGATAATTCGCCAGCCTTTCTGGAACCACTTGGATTAAAAATGAAGGAATTGGGAATTAAACCTGAGATTGAAGTGTTTGATACGGGATTCGTAAATATAGCAAAATATTATGTGAAGAAAGAAGTTCTGGTAGCACCTTGTCATTATCAATTTGTGCTTGGAGTATTGGGAGGCATGGAAGCTACAGTAAAGAATCTCCAATATTTGGTAGATATGATACCCGAAGGATCTACATGGTCAGCTCTTGGAATAGGAAGACACCATATGCCTATGATGTATGCGACCCTTGCACTTGGCGGGCATTTAAGAGTGGGTCTCGAGGATAACATATATTACAGTAAAGGAGAGTTGGCAACTAATGTGAAATTGGTTGAAAGAGCTAAAAACGCAGTTGAAGTATATGGAAAAGAAGTTGCAACCTCAGATGAGGCTAGAGCAATCTTAGGCATTAATAAGTAAGAAACCGGAGGTAGATAAATGTATAAAAATTTTGAGGAACTACTTCAGGAAGTAAGAGAAAAGCATGCCTCTCCAAAGGTTGCAGTAGTGGCAGGAGCTAATGATGAACACGTGCTGGAAGCGGTATTTATGGCACAGGAAATGGGAATTGTAACGCCATTATTAGTTGGTGTTCCGGACAAAATCACTGAGATAATTAATGAACTGGGATATCTGGACAAAAACTTTGAGATTGTAGCTATTGATGAAGGCGATAATCCATCTGCTAAGGCAGTAGCACTTGTCAAAATCGGACGAGGAGACTTTATTATAAAAGGAAAGATGGAAACGCGTGACTTGCTAAAGCCGATTTTGGATAAAGAAATAGGGCTGAATAAAACCGGATTTATAACTCATTTCGGATATATGCAGTTAAAGGGGTACCATAAGTTACTGGCAATAAGTGATTGCGCAGTAATACCTTATCCAAGCTTTGATGATAAGGTGAAGATTATAAAAGCAGGGGTGTCCGCTCTTGAGAAATTGGGATATACGCAGCCTGTTATCGGAGCACTTTGTGCAGTAGAGACAATTAATAAGAAGATGCCTGAAACCCTGGAGGCACAACAGTTACAGGAAATGAGTGAAATGGGTGATTTTGGCAAAGCAAAGGTTATAGGACCGATATCATATGACCTTGCTACGAGAAAAGAGTCAGCAGAAATAAAGGGTTATGATTCACCCTATGCAGGAGAAGTGGATATGTTACTTGTACCGAATCTTGTAACAGGAAATGTAATGAGTAAGATATGGAATGCTGATGCTGACAATGTAATGGCAGGATGTCTTGTTGGGGCCGATGTGCCAATAGTTCTAACCTCGCGAAGTGCCAGCATGAGCGAAAAATTGAATTCAATTTTACTTTGTACTAAGTTATGTTAAAATTGTTCCCTTAAAATATCAAAGAACGTAGATGTCAGCTCGGAGTTGTTAGATTTTTTACACACTGCAACGATGGGGGAACTGAGAGGCGTTCCGGCAGGGTGTATATGATGCAAATCATTAGACGGACCAAGCAAATTAACCCATGAGTGTGGAACCAGTCCATAACCAAGACCTAGTGAAGCATTAAGAATAAGTGAGTCAGTTGTATTAACATCTATGATATGTCTGATTATGTGACCTGTCTTTTGCTGAAGAATAGCTAGTACATCTTGATGGAATGGTGGATCAACATAAGAAGGTGAAATAAAAGGCAAGTTATTTACTATTTCCTTTAAAGTTTCATTCTCGCTATTCTTTACACATTTAGAAGAACAGATAATAACGAAATCATCTGATCCTATAATGTGTTGTTCAAGGCTTTCGTGCTCATAAAGTGCAAAGTCATAAGTTACACCGATATCATAAAGATTGTATTTTATTGCAAGCGGTATTTCGCTAAAGTCATAGGATTCAACGAAGTATTTAACACTCGGAAAGTGTTCATTAGATATTGCAAGTGCCTCCGATAGCTTTTTATAAAGGCTTTTTGGAGCAGTGATTTTTAAAATTCCGGTTTGGCCTCTTCCGGCTGATACGACATTTTTAACTGTAGCATCCATATGATTTATTAGAGACTCGCTATCTCTATAAAGAGTCTCACCGGCTTCAGTAAGTGTTACCATCTTGTTATTTCGTTTAAATAGATTCACACCAAGTTCATTCTCAAGCGACATGATATGACGGCTTAGAGTTGACTGTGAAACGTAAAGATGCTTAGCAGCCTGAGTGATGTTCTTATATCTTGCAATATATTGAAAATATTTTAAAGTTTCAGCGTTCATACAAAAATCCTCCTATCTACCCATCCGTTTGATTTATGATAACATACAATTTTTGTCAGAGTCAATCGGAGGAAAAAATAGGTATAAGAGGAAATACACAAAATGGAGGAAGACAATGAATAAATGTGTTATAGCAGCATATGGTCGGTCAGCTATAGGAAAAGCTAGACGAGGAAGCCTGGCAGCAGTTAATCCGGTAGATTTTGGCGCAGAGGTGCTAAAAGGAGTGATCGAAAAAGTGCCTAAGCTTAATCCAAAAGACGTTGATGATGTCATAGTAGGATGTGCAATACCGGAAGGACAAATGGGACTAAACCTTGCGAGAAATATAATTTTAAGAGCACAACTACCGGATGAGATACCGGGGCAAACAGTTAATAGATTTTGTGCGTCAGGTGTTCAAAGTGTAGCAATAGGAGCATCTATGATAATGAGTGGGTTACAAGACATTGTAGTTGCAGGTGGTGTAGAAACAATGACACAACCGGTGTTTTCATCGGAGGAGAAGTTCCTTGATAAATGGTTAGTAGAAAATACAGAGTGTTATGTACCTATGGGGATAACAGCGGAAAATGTAGCGGAAAGATATAACATTTCAAGAGAAGAGATGGAGGCAATGGCAGTTGAAAGTCATGCTAAAGCGGCAGCAGCAGTGGAGTCCGGAGCATTTGAAGCTGAAATCATTCCGGTTATGGGAATTGACCAAGAAGGCAGAGAATTCATTTTTAAACAGGATGAATGCTTTAGAAAAGGAACTAATGCAGAGAAGCTGGCAACGCTTAAACCGTGCTTTAAGGAAGATGGAATAGTAACAGCGGCTACTTCGTCGCAAATGAGTGATGGCGCAGGGTTTGCAGTTCTTATGAGCGAAGATAAGGCAAATGAGATAGGTACTAAGATACTCGGAGAGGTTGTATCATTTGCAGTTACCGGACTTGATCCGGAGGTGATGGGGCTAGGACCCATAAGCGCGGTTAAAAAAGTAATGAAGCAATCGGGTCTAAGTATCGAAGATATGGATGTTATTGAGTTAAATGAAGCTTTTGCGTCACAAGCTATAGTTTCCATTAGAGAGCTTGGACTAGATAAAGATAAGGTTAACCCAAGGGGCGGAGCACTTGCACTTGGACACCCGCTGGGAGCAACCGGAGGAATATTACTTGCTAAGGCAATGCACTATTTGGAAGATACAGATAAAGAGTATGGATTAATAACAATGTGTATTGGTGGTGGTATGGGAGCAGCCTTGATAATTAAGAGAAATAAGTAGGAGGCGGAATAATGGAGTTTAAAAATATCAGATGGCGATGCATGATCACGGCGATGATACTTGCATTATTCTCGGGAATAGGTTATGCATGGAGCGTTTTTCAAACTCCATTGCTTGATAGTTTTAACTGGGACTTAAAAACAATTTCGCTGACTTTTACGATTCAAGTACTTACATCAACTGTATCGCCTATATTTCTCGGGAAATTTCAAAAGAAAATTGGCGTAGCCAATTATTTACGAATAGGAATTGCTGTATATTCACTTGGACTTATTGCTACTAGGTTTACACCGGCTATCATGTATTTATACGTTATCTTCGGTGTTGTGGTTGGAATAGGAATAGGAATGCTTTATCCATGTTTGGTGGCATATGGAACAAGCCTGTTTCCGGAAAAGACAGGATTCGCATCAGGACTAATGGCAGGGTCGTATGGATTCGGAGCAGTCATATGGGCGCCGAGTGCAACTTTTCTTATGAAGAGCTTCGATGTACTTATGGTATTTGCAATTCTTGGTTTAGCATTTATAGTAGTAATGTTTCCGTTATCTTTCTTAATTAAAGAGGTACCGGAAGGTTATAAGGATACATTCGTTGTAAGTAAGAAAAAGTCAGTTAATGCACCTTCGGAAATAGATTATACATGGAAGGACATGTTAAAGAGCTATAAGTATTATATCTTGGTTGTTGTTTTGACACTTGGAGCAACAGCAGGTCTTATGATAACAGGGCATGCATCCGGGATTATGCAGCAAAGCTTAGGATTTAGCCAGGCAACAGCAGCAATGTTCGTTGGATTTTTATCCATAAGCAATACAGCAGGACGATTAATTCTAGGACCATTATCGGATAAAATCGGCAGATATAACACTATGATATTTCAGTTTGCTGCTATTGGAATAGCGATGTTTATTTTAACCATGTCAGGAGGAACTGTTTTTATTATAGCCTTGTTAGTGATAAGTGCATGTTATGGCGGTTTTACATCAATGATAGCACCTGTTTGTGCTGACAATTTCGGACTAAAGTATCATGCAGTAAATTATACGTTCCTATATGTGGCATATGGTTTGGCCGGAGTAGTTGGACCACAGCTGGCGGCTAGTATAAAAGAAGCGAGTGGAGGATATACATTTGCATTTTTAACAGTAGCAGCTATGAGTGCAGTAGGGTTGATATTAGTACTATTTCTAAAGATAAAAGGATCTCAGAAAGGGGTATCGCATGCAAGAAAAACTAGTAGAGCGTAAGGAGGCAGTAGACAATATTAAAGACGGCATGACAATAATGATTGGCGGTTTCATGGCAAATGGGACTCCGGAGAAATTAATGGATGCAATAGTTGAAAAGGGAGTAAAGAACCTAACAGTTATAGGAAATGATGCAGGACTTCCGGGCAGAGGAATAGCCAAACTGGTTGAGGCCGGACTTGTAAAAAAAGTCATCACATCACACATTGGTCAAACACCACTTACCGGGCAACTTATGTCAGAAGGGAAATTAGAAGTGGAACTGGTTCCTCAAGGATCATTGATTGAAAAAATCAGAGCCGGCGGTGCGGGACTTGGTGGAGTACTTACACCTACAGGGCTTGGAACTGACGTTGCAAAAGGAAAAGATGTGGTGGCGATAGATGGTGTGGACTATCTATTGGAAAAGCCTCTAAAAGCGGATGTCGCAATCCTTAGAGGAAGCATTGTTGACAAAGAAGGAAACATTTTTTATAAGGGTACAACCAGAAACTTCAATCCGGTGATGGCAACGGCTGCCGAATTAGTGATTGTCGGAGCTGAGAAAGTGGTAGAGATAGGTGAAATACAAGGTGAGAACATCGTAACTCCCGGAATATTCGTTGACTACATAGTGGGAGGTGAAGAAGTATGAGTGTAAAGGAGATAATTGCGGGTAGAGCGGCAAAAGAACTCGAAGATGGGATGGTTGTTAATCTTGGGATAGGACTACCTACAATGGTAGCGGATTATATTGATTCTGATGTTAAGATAACGGTTCAATCAGAAAATGGAATACTTGGAATGGGTGAAGTTGCTAATGATGAAACTCATAACAAAGACATAGTAAATGCGGGTGGAACGCATGTTACAACCAATACAGGTGCAAGTTTCTTTGATAGCGCAACATCGTTCGTAGTAATAAGAGGTGGTCATGTGGATTTGACAGTTCTTGGAGCGCTTCAAGTTGACGAGAGTGGTAATCTTGCAAGCCATATTATTCCCGGGAAGAAAGTTCCGGGTATGGGTGGTGCTATGGATCTGGTGACGGGATCTAAACGTGTAATAATAGCTATGACACATACAGCCAAAGGCGAAACCAAGAAAATCCTTAAAAATATCACATTACCTGCAACGGCTGTTGGGAAGGTAGATACTATTATCACAGAACTCGCAGTTATAAATGTTACTGATAAAGGACTTGTACTAGAAGAAATAGCAGAAGGAACTACAGTCGAAGAAGTTATCAATCTGACGGAAGCAGAGTTAATTGTATCGGACAATCTTAAAATAGGATTTTAATGAGGAGAAGAGATGGGCAGAATATATATAGTCGCAGCAAAACGAACGCCTGTCGGAAGTTTTAATGGAGCATTATCAAGTGTTCCGGTCAGCCGACTAGGTGCAGCAGTAGTAGAAGATATTCTGAAAAACTCTAATATACCTTCTTCTGATATAGAAGAGGTGATTAGTGGGACAGTGTTATCAGCAGGGGTGGGCCAAGGGCCTGCCAGACAGATAGCACTAGAGGCAGGTGTTCCACAGGAAGTACCTGCATATACTATAGACATGGTATGCGGAAGTGGTTTAAAGGCTGTAATGAATGCAGCCACATCAATAAGAGCGGGAATTGGAGATGTTTATATCGCTGGAGGTGCAGAAAATATGAGTATGGCTCCGTATCTGATTCCTAGTGCTCGGCAAGGCCTTCGTATGGGTAATAAAGAAATCGTGGATCATATGGTTAATGATGCGTTAACAGATGCTAAAGGCAGGTACCATATGGGGATAACTGCAGAAAACGTTGCAGCAAAGTATCACATAACAAGAGAGAAGCAGGATGAGTTTTCATTCAAATCACAGCAGAATGCAATTAAAGCTGTTGATGAAGGATTATTTAAACAAGAAATAGTCCCTGTAATGGTAAAAACGAGAAAAGGGGAAATTACAGTTGATACGGATGAATATCCTAACAGAGCCACGTCTCCCGAGAAGTTATCATCGCTTAGACCGGCATTTAAACCTGATGGTACGGTGACGGCAGGTAATGCAAGTGGTATCAATGATGGTGCAGCTTATGTTATGCTGACAAGTGAAGAAGGACTTAAGAAGTATAACCTCACACCACTTGCAGAAGTCATAGGAATCGGGCAGGGCGGAGTTAATCCGGAGGTGATGGGCTTAGGACCGGTACCGGCAGTGCGAAATGCACTTAAAGATGCAAAGTTGTCACTTGAAGATATAAATATCCTAGAACTAAATGAAGCCTTTGCTGCACAGAGCCTTGGTGTTATAAAAGAGCTATCAAGTGAACATAACATAGAAGAAGAAAACTTAATGAAGAAAACTAATTTAAAAGGTGGAGCCATAGCACTCGGACATCCTGTTGGAGCATCAGGCGCTAGGATACTCGTAACATTGGTTCATCTTTTGAAGGAGAGAAATGAACAATACGGACTGGCATCTCTTTGCATAGGCGGAGGAATGGGAACTGCAGTCATATTAAAAAACACTTAGGAAAAGGAGTTTTAAATTATGGATAAGAGTACAGTGAACAATGCCACGACGGCAGAGATGAATGCAAGAAGTGCAAAAAGTAATTTTGGAGCAAAAGGATGGAAACTAATTATACTATGTGGTTTTATGTTATTCTTTAGTACGGGAACTTCAGTCGATGGACTTAATGTAACAGTCGAAGGACTTGCAGGCATGCATGGCTGGGAGGTATCAACATTACTTGGGTTTTCAACAATAAGTGGTCTTGTAAGTATAGCAGGTATGTTTGTATTTGGACTTGTTTGTGATAAATCCGGTGCTAGAAAGATGGCTATATTTGCATTAATAGCAGGTGGACTTTCTTATATATGGTATGGTCATGTGCAATCAGTATTGCAGTATGCAATAGCACTTTGCCTTGTTTCGGTTTTTTCAAATGTTTATGCATGGATAGCCGGTGGAGCATACCTTTCTTCATGGTTTCCAACTAAAAAAGGCTTAGCACTGGGTTGGGCGACAATGGGAAATAATATGGCATCTGCTACAATAGTAATAATAATAACAGAACTATCCGGATTACTGGGTGGTATACAGTGGGCAATTACAGCTATTGGTGTTGCCATGGTAGTATTATCGATATGGGCATTTTTTACACCGGACACTCCAAAAGAGGCAGGTGTTAATCCTGATAACCTTACGGATGAAGAAGCAGCGATTCACTATGGCGAACAAGAAAAAGGTGCAAGTAAGTGGACTTACTCAAAGCTAATTCGTACAAAGGAATTCTGGCTTATTAGTATAGGTCTTGGATTATATATGCTTATTACGGTAGGTCTTATGAGCCAATTGGTTCCAAGACTTATGGCGCAAGGATTTTCACAAAGTAAAGCTATTGGTTCTATGACAGTTTGTGCACTTATAGGAGTTGCAGGTAGCTATATATGGGGTGTTATCGACCAGAAATTCACTTCTAGAGTTGCAACAGCGCTATATGGATTATGGTATGCGGTAGCAATCGTGTTTAACCTAATACCAAATACGGCTTGTATATACATTTCGATTTTCATGATAGGTGTATCTATCGGTGGAAATGCAAACTGGCCGGTTTCGCTCACAACATCTGTTTTTGGACATAGAAATTTTGCAAAAGTATATTCGCTGATTAATCCTTGCATATCTGTTATTAGAATGCTTTCATTCTCAGCACTTGCTTTATCACTTTCATTAACAGGAGCATATACAGGAGCATATATAGTATTTGTAGGGTTGGCAGTTTTAGCAGCAGGTATGATACTTTTAGTGAATGATAAAAAATACGCTAAATCTTAATAAGACGTAGAAGAGGAGAGATATTATTATGAGATTAGATGGCAAAGTAGTAATAATTACAGGAGCAAGTTCGGGAATCGGATATGAGACAGCTAAAGTATGTGCAGCCGAAGGCGGTAAAGTAGTTGCCGTAGCAAGGAGAAAAGAAAAGCTTGAAGGCCTTGCTGTAGAAGTTAAGAAAAATGGCGGAGACATTACAGTTGTTGTGGCTGATGTAACAAAAAAGGATGATTGCAAAAGAATAGCAGAGGAAAGTATAAAGGCATATGGCAAGATAGATGTACTTGTCAATAACGCAGGAATAGCTGACAAACATATGCCAATTGATGAGTGTAGTGAAGAGTGGTGGAATAATGTGGTCCTTGCAGATCAGACATCAGTTTACTATCTGACAAAAGAGGTTCTTAAATACATGACTAAGAACCCAACGGGATCTATAGTAAATATATCATCAATCGGAGGAGTGTTTGGATCTGCAGGTATATCATACTCGGCAGCAAAGAGTGCACTTCTGGGGATGACAAAGAATATTGCGATTCAGTATGCACCGGTTGGCATCAGATGCAATGCTGTGTGCCCGGGTCCTACACCAACAGAGCTTAATACACCGGATAAGATGGCAACATTTAATATGAAATTTGCTGATCAATGTGCATTACATATGAACTTATCTCTTCCGGAAGCAACAGCTCAAGATCAGGCTAATGCAATACTGTTCTTTGCAAGTGAAGAATCAAAAGCAGTTACGGGTCAGGTTATGATTGTAGATCATGGTTGTACCTTATAAGGAGTTAACGGAGAAAACCCTGAACAAATCGTGTTTATTATATGACGATTTAGTTCAGGGTTTTATTTCAATATTTAGTTACTGCAGAGAATGGGACTTGAACCCACACGCCCGGTAAAGGGCACTAGAACCTGAATCTAGCGCGTCTGCCATTCCGCCACCTCTGCTCGCAAATGTTATTCTACCATAAGGAATATGTAATTACAAGGATTTACAGTTGCGAAATCATATTAGAAAGAAACGTAAGAACAAAAACAATTGTGAACTACCCACCACTTAGCTACTAAGTCATAAGACTTATTCGCTTGAAGTCGGGCTTCTAGGGTCTAATCGACCCATTTAAGAAGTTTGATTGCTAAGCAACCCTTATTCTTATCGGCGTA
>JBKEBP010000150.1:0-2099 GCA_047973235.1 Suipraeoptans sp.
AAAACGAACTAAAAGGATATTACGACAGTAATCCGGACAATTTCAAATTAGAGTCAAGTCTCGTAAAAGGGCTTTTCCTGAAAATACCACGTTCGTCACCAGAGGTCAACAACTTAAGACAATGGTATAAGTCTAATTCTGAAGCGGCAAAAGAAAATATAGAAAAAGCGTCCATACAAAACACTGTTATCTATGATTATTTTTACGACCGGTGGAGAAGTATTGACGATATCATCTCTAATATTCCTATCCCGATCGGGGATTCGAATCAATTCGTGAAATCTAATAAAAATTACGAAGCTCAGGATTCCAGCTACATCTATTTATTACATATCGAAGAATATGCACTTGCAGGCACTAATGCCCCGTATGTATATGCTAAACCCCAGATAACGGAAATATTAATAAATAAGCACAGGGAAACATTTTTAAAGCAATTCGAAGAAGATTTATATAACAGAGCAATAAAAGATGAGAATATAAAATACTATATCGAAAAGAAGGAACAGCCCAAAGAATGGCTCTGCCAAAAGCTTATAACTTCTTTTAATACATTCTGAATATAAATTCACTCTATTATTGCTAAATTTACGCCTCTTTTAAATAACATACAGGATGACCGTTTTAAGAAAAACAGTATTATTTATCAGCTTATTCAGCTCTATTTTATTCAGTACAAAAGCCCAAGACAATGTGATCGACCAAATTGTGTGGGTCGTAGGTGATGAAGCGATTCTTAAATCGGAAGTAGAAGGAGTCAGATTGCAGATGCAACTCGAAAAACAACATTTCGATGGTGATCCATATTGTATCATTCCTGAACAATTAGCTGTACAGAAACTTTTTTTGCATCAAGCTAAAGTAGATAGTATAGATGTGCCTTTGTCGGATATAAACAGGACTGTGGACAGACGTGTAAGTAATGCTATATCATCGCTCGGTTCGCAAGAAAAACTGGAAGAATATTTGGGAAAAACAGTAGCTCAATTGCGCGAAGAGTGGAGAGATCAGGTAAAAGATCAGGCTACTACAGAAAGAGTTCAACAAAAGATTGTCGGTAACGTAAAACTTACACCTTCCGAAATCAGAAACTATTATACAGAATTGCCTCAGGACAGTTTACCTTTCATCCCGACAACAGTAGAAGTAGAGATCATAACTATGCATCCTACTATTCCGATCGCAGAAATAGATGCTGTAAAAAACCGTTTGCGGGAATTTACGGATCGTGTAAACAGAAAAGAAACAGACTTTAGTACACTGGCACTATTATATTCGGAAGATAAAGAATCTGCTAAAAAAGGTGGAGAATTGGGTTTCATGGGTAGAGCCCAGCTTGTTCCCGAATTTGCAAATACAGCATTTTCGTTAAACGATCCTCAAAAAGTTTCTAATATAGTCGAATCCGAATACGGATACCACATTATTCAGCTCATAGAAAAAAGAGGAGACAGAGCCAATGTGCGCCATATACTCTTAAAACCAAAAGTTCCGACAGAAGAATTGGAAAAAACGACTGCCCGCATGGACTCTCTGATGACCGATATCAACAACAAGAAATTCTCTTTCGAGGATGCAGCACTATATATATCTGCAGACAAAGACACAAGAAATAACAAGGGGCTGATGGTTAATAAAAATGACTATAGCAACTATGCAGGAACTGCCCGTTTCGAGATGAAAGATTTACCTCAGGAAGTAGCTCGAGCTGTCGACAAGATGTCGATAGGTGAAGTTTCTAAACCATTCACGTTGCTTGACAATTCCGGTAAACAATCTGTGGCACTTTTAAGATTAAAAAATCGTGTAGATGCCCATAAAGCCAACTTATCTGATGACTATCAGATAATGAAATCTATTGTAGAAGGTCGCAAAAAAGAAGAAGTAATAAAGAAATGGGTTCAATCTAAAATAAAAACAACCTATATCAGAATTAATGATGATTGGAAAATCTGTGATTTCCAGCATACAGGTTGGATAAAATAACAGACCTGTATCCTATTCTTCATTACAGAAATATTCTTATTGCTGAAAATAGTATAGAATGAACAAGACAATAAAGAAAATTTTAAAAAACAGGCACAGAATGCATATGGTTG
>JBKEBP010000156.1:0-1840 GCA_047973235.1 Suipraeoptans sp.
ATTGACATGTCACTTCATCTAAAGTATAAATGAAATAAGAGCTGGAAAGCTAATTCTCGCTTACCAGCTCTATAATTATCATAGAAGATTAGTATTTACAGACTTTTTTTCACAGACTCAATACTTTAGGCAGATGATTGGATTCATTCCACTTATAGCCATATCCGCGAATTGATAGAATGCTGGATATATTAAATTTAGCACGTAGATTTTTGATGTGACCATCAATAACACGAAGTTCTATGTCTTCAATGTCCTGAGTCCATAGATTTTTACATATTTCTTCTCGGCTAAGCGGTATCTCTTTGTTCGAAAGAAAAAGTATTAGCAAACCATATTCTTTGGTAGTAATGTTTTTGACTTCAACGCCATCCTTATAAACTAAATGTTTTGTCATGTCTATCTCTATATTCTCTCTTGGTGATATGAGATATTGAGAATCTATATTATTACCATAGTCTTTTTTAAGCAAGCCATCTATATAACGAATCGTTAGAGGAAGACTTTTCCTCTTATTCAGGCAATGTTCTACATTGATTGACAATGCATCCATTTCTATGCTCTCTACATTGTCATCTGACTCGTTAATAATTACTATACTCCTAAGTGTAGGCTTAATTTGTTTTAGAACAGCTAACATTTTCACGCCATTTAAATCATCCAAATTATATTGTGCAATCACCAAATCATATTTATATTTTGTGAAATTACTTATCGCACCCAGTGAATTGTCTACAACTTGTACATCATGTCCCTCCTTTCTTATTTCCTCAGTAAGGTGATCAGCATAAACCTTGTCATTTTCTACTAGTAGTATCTTCTGTTGCATATCCTATCCTCCAAATGAATTTCGTTGATTTATAGTAATTTTACATTGCAAATTCATAAAAGCGACGAAAAATTCACGAAAAACACAAGAAAGAACATAAAAATATATCGTGCACATTTTGACGCAATACGTGCACGATATATTTTTGCTTTCTATGCGCCAACCATGTGGTACTTAGTAAAAGCCATATTAACTTCTGACCATCTTGTAGTACTTACGGAGAGCATTTGCCCGGTATCAAGAGTGAGTGTACTCTTAGATAAATCCTTAATGTATTTTAGATTGACTATATATGAGCGTTGTATTCTGATGAAATGATCATCAGACAACTCACTTTCCAATTCGCTTATACTCTTCTTAAGCTTTATGTCTGTATTGGTAGTATGGATAAACACATAATGAGCCATAGATTCAACGTAAATAATCTCGTTGTATGAGAGTTTACTCATAACTTTACTGGAGTAGATTATCAATGAAGGTTGTTCTTTATTAATAAACTGTTCTAATAATTTATCCATACACTTAAATATATCAGCTCTGGTAAAAGGCTTCAATAAATAGTGAAGTGCACCAACATCATATCCTGACAGAACATGGTCCTTGCTTCCGGTTAAGAAAACGATGGGAAGTTGATTGTCATTCTTTCTAATGAACTTAGCTAAATCAACGCCGGACATTCCATCCATCACAACATCTAAAAAAAGTAGATCGTAATGATTTAGTGGTGGAGAATAATGGAATAAGAACTGCTCTGCACTTCCAAACTCAGTTAATTCAACTTTTTGATTGTTTCTTTTTCCCCAAGCCAAAAGATGTGACTTTAGGATACTTGCTATATTTTTATCGTCGTCGCAAATTGCAATTTTCATAGGACTACCCTCCTAACTAATGTTTTATTTATAAACTCTAAACCGATATCATATTCTTAATACTAACAAAATAAATCAAAAATGGCTACTTAAATGCACGAAACAGCATATACGGTACACGAAATAAGAAGAAGAACAGAAA
>JBKEBP010000224.1:0-12949 GCA_047973235.1 Suipraeoptans sp.
AAGCTCTTGTAAAGCCTCCTTATAACTCTTAGCACTATGAAAAATAATATCATTGTTATCATGTACTAAAATCGACTCGGCTGTATATACAAGGTGTGATGGCTTGAACGCAAGTTCAATAAACGGTTTTAGTCCATTTCCAAGGAGAAAGTCTATTGCTTTATCAAGTTTATTAAAGTTATAGCGCATCCCTTCTTTCACACTTTCGTTGTACATAAGCGATTGAAAAACATTCCAAAACCTGACATGAGTATATCCGATTTCTTCTTTCATGATTAAAATTTGATTTCTTACATCTGCTCTTTGAAGCAGCTCCATATCACTTATATTGATAACCTTTGCCCAAGGTGACTCTAGCTTTGAATATATATTTGTATCTAATATATATAAGTCTGAATCACTGACTGTTTTAAGTTTTTTGCTATCTTCACTTTCCAAATATTGTTTAATCTTCTCTTCGGCTGCAGTTGGTATTGAATAATCATTATTATCATCCGGATTATGTTCACTGATAAACTGCGTTCTATACTTAGAAGGCGTCATATTATACTGTTTTCTAAACGCCTTATTAAATGCACCCGTCGTCGGAAATCCATTGTCCATTGCTACATTAACTATTTTTTTATTAGAATACAATAAATCATCAACAGCATGAAACAGTCTTACATTACTCAAGTATTCTACGAAACTAAGCCCAAGTCTTCTCTTAATGTACTTCGATAGATATGCATTAGACAGATACAGTTGCTGTGCCAAATCGTTTAAGGTTAGTTGCTTGTGATAATTGGACTGAATGTAACTCTGTATTTCTAAAATCCGATCGTTTTCATTTTGATTTTTCCTATGTATCTTTACTTCTTCAGACTTTACCAAGAAATTATTCGATAGGATAAAAAGTGCTTCATAGTATAATCCTTCCAGATGAAGTACACCTTCTTTTTTTCTATTAAAATGTGCACTTAAAATATTATTGAGTGCAATTCTTAGTGCATCATATCCTTCATTCTTATCCTCTGCACTATTACACCAGAATAGAAGCTGATTAACTCCAAGGCAATCTGCAAGTCTACGATAATTGGCATTAAACAATACTACAAACGCTTCTTTGTTTATAGCTTTTATTTTATGCTTCTTCCCGGCATTTATAAGAAACAGTGCACCTTTCTCAAGCTCATAAGCTTCGTCAGATGTATCAATTCTCACAACGCCATCAAGGACATAGAGTATCTCTATGTCCTGATGCAAGTGTGTACGTTCTTCATTTATAGTCACAAACTTAAAATTCATGATTGAATCAGATTGTTTCATTACATACTTCCTTTTGTTTTGATTTACATTCATTTTAACCTAAAAGTAAGTATCTTATCAAGCGTAAATAAGTATTATGTAGTTAAAAAAAGTCAAAATAGACTTAGCTATCTTGACCTTTCTTACTTTTTACTTATACCGCTTTATCAGCAGCTATTAACTCGAGCATCTTCTTAACTGCTTCGTCCGGCATTGGATTGAACTTTCCAAGTACTCTTGCGTAATATTCAGTGACTGCCATTTCTTCCGTATATATAGTAGCTTCCATAGCTGCCTTCAGATCCTTACCACAGCAAAACATACCATGATTCTTAATTAATACCGCTCTTGCATCGTCTCCTAATGCTTCTACTACCTTCTCTGCTACTTCATCACTTCCCGGCATAGTAAATGGAACTACTCTAACAGGTACAAACTCACACTGCGGAGGAGTTGTCGGCTTTATCTCTTCACCCGACATAGCCATTATAGTTGCAAACATAGCATGGGTATGCACTGTCGCTTTTATATCTTTTCTAGCACGTAGAACTGCTGTATGCATTGGTGCTTCTGACGATGGCTTATAAGGACCATCAATCCACTTTCCATTCATATCTACAATTGCAATATCCTCAGCCTTCATACCTCTATATGATATCCCACTAGGTGTAATTGCTATGACATCATCATTATCATCTCGAAGTGCAATATTTCCTGAGGTTCCTTTAATTAGTCCCTGATCAACAGCGTCTAATATTGCATCTAATACTTGTTTTCTGATATTCTCATATTTCATGTTATTGTTCCTTTCTACTATACCTACAATTTATTGTTATAAAAAAATTATAGAAGTTTCAGCAGTGAAATAACATAACAGTTTTTTATAAAGTGTTCATTTTACATACACTTTCACATGGCTGCTATCGTCTCATCAAATTTAATATATTTTTCCATAAGTTCCGGTATCACATCTTTGTTTTCGACAAGTTTAGGCACACATACTTTATATCATATTTTGGATTTCGTTATAATGCTCATAGATTCCAATATTTGTATTCCTTGCTCTGTCTATCTCTTCCTGTGACCAGCTAACAGATAGCTTGTCACCATCTATCGCAATATCACCCCAAATACCACATATCGGACATTCGACCTTAGTTGTTGTATTTATCGATACTAAAGAATTATGGCAAACAGGACATGCACCATCATCTCCGGACCATTCCTTTACTTTGTCATACGGTTTGCCCAGTGACTCTGCAACAGTCTTTCCTAAATCTGAACATTTATGCATTAACTTTGTATCCAGTAATGGATGACCTGTCCTTCCCTGATCATACGCATCAACATGACCTACGCATTTCATGCAAAACGAAAAACTAAACAGATCCAACATAGGAAGACCTAACGATACTCAGTTATGCGTTTCTGCACCACCAACAGATATATATCCTGTATATCTATCTTTAAAGTATCTGGCATCTAATAAAGGCTTACCCTCTTCTTCTCTTTTTTTTGTTTTCCTCAATTAACGCTGCTCTATCATGTGCCGGACCAAATCTATCAACGAAGTTTTTGAATTGTCCCACGATTCCCACTGCATAAACAGGGGCTGCAATAATAATTCCATCAGCATCAAGACAAGCTTCTTCTAATATATGGTAATCGTCTTTAAAACAACAATGTATTTCTTCTTCTCCATTATCGCGCATACGGCTGCAGTAATCACAAGCTCTACAATGTCCTATATCCATTCTAACAGTATTGATAAACTCTACGTCTGCACCTGCCTCCTTTGCTGCAAAGAGTGCTTCCTTAACCATTACATCTCCTCTTTGATTTTTTCTTCCAAACGAAATTCCTAATACTTTCATCCTCTTCCTCCATCTTTTGCTATTCTTTTACTATTCTTTTACTATTCTATATTTTTCCCATTTTCCTCGTTTGTAGAATATAGTGCTTAATATTGCACCAATTACAAGCGAGATCAAAAGTGATAAAAATATACTTTCCGGTCTCCCATTGACATACATCTCACTCTTAGTTAGGTTTGTCATAAGATATGCAAGCGGAACTCTAATACCAACCGTCATCACAATCGCAATCCACATTGGCGTCATGGTATCACCTGCACCACGCATTGTTCCTGACAGGCACTGAGCTATCCCCATAGCTATATATCCGGGTGACATAATGTAAATCATTCTTATGCTCAGGTTTATTAATTCCTCTGTATTCGTAAAAACTCCCATAAGCTGTTTACCAAATATCAGTATTATAATAGTAAGTGTAAATGTGATTGCTATTGTTAATATTGTGCCTTGCTTTGCACCTTGTCTTACTCTCTTTATGTTTCCTGCACCAACATTTTGCCCTGCATATGTTGTGAGCCCATTGCCAAAAGACTGATTAGGTAACATGACAAATCCATCCACACGCATAATTATTACATTAGCCGCTATTAAAGTCTCTCCAAAACTGTTTGTTAATGCCTGTACCATTAACATCGACATAGCCAGTATTGCTTGAGTAACACCGGATGGCACACCAAGTTTTATGATATTTCCCGCATATTCTCGTTTGAGTTTAAAACTGCTTCTTTTTAGAATAAAACTTGTGCTCATACTTCTTAATTTAATAATACAAAGCGCTCCGGATATACCCTGGGCAATAATTGTTGCATACGCAACACCCTCTACTCCCATTCCAAGCGATACTACAAAGAATAAATCCAAAGCTATATTCACTACACTTGATATCAACAAGAACAAAAGCGCTGTGATTGAATCACCAAGACCTCTTAAAACTCCACTTAAAATGTTAAAGAACGCAAGCCCCGCAGATCCTAAGAAGAGTATTTGAAGATATGACGTACTCCACTCTATGATACTATCAGGTGTGTTAAGCAGCATAAGCATAGGTTTTGCCAGCATTGTAGCAGCTATCATTATTATAAGTGATGCAATGGCAGTCAATGTAATGCAATTTCCAATTGTTTTTGATAGCCCTTCCTTTATACCTGCTCCAAAATACTGCGACACCATAACACTTGCACCCACACTTATACCCACAAAAAGAACTATAAGTAGATTTACTATCGGTCCGGCTGAGCCTACTGCTGCAAGCGCTGAATCACCAATGTACTTTCCAACTACAATACTATCAACTGTGTTATATAATTGTTGTGCTATATTTCCAATTAACATTGGCATCGTAAATGCCGCTATTTTCTTCCAAGGTACTCCCTGTGTCATGTCAACCGGACTAAATAAACTTTTTACTGTACTATTAATCTTTTTCAAATAACCTTCCCTCAATCTCAAGTTTCTCTATTAATTATACATTTTATTAAGATGTCAAACTATTCATAAACAATCAAGTTTTACTACTTTATTTAACCTACTTTTAGCTTAAAAAAAGGACTGAGCAAAAATCATATGCTTCTTTTTGTCCTTCTGATTAGTATTGGCAATTAATATTTCAATGCTATTTGTGAACCTTTTTTCTCTTATATCACTTCGTTGTTTCTCATGCTAAGAAACAACATTCTTTCGATTCATTTCAGCGACAAGAATCGACAAGACTTATTGCCTTCACTTTCATATAATTATTCTATAAAGAGAAAAGGAGATATAAATATGAAAGTTTTAGGTCTATCTTTTGGTAGAAAAAATGGTAACTGTGATACTGTGCTAAAGCAAGCACTTCTTGGAGCCGCATCAACCGGAGCTACTGTTGAATATCTTAATACTTGCAATTTAAACATAGACCGTTGTGTCGGGTGTGGTGCGTGTGACAAGGTTCGTGAAAAAGGTGGTATGTCTGTCTGTATCTTTAAAGATGACTTCGCCTACGTTGAAGACCTAATTATGGAAGCCGATGCAATTATTGCAGCTGCACCGGTATATAGCGTAGCACCTGTTGGTCAGTACAAAAATCTATGTGATAAAATGGGTGCTTCTCATGACAGAAGTGCACTTCTTCGCGAGAACGAGCGTAGGGCGTCTCTTGGCTGGAGTGAAGATAAAATGATTCCTGCAAAATACTTTAAAAATCGTCCTCTCGGATTAATTTCTATTGGAGGTGCAAGCACACCGGGCTGGACTTCTATGGGTTTATCTAATATGCATATCATCGGTTTCTCAAACCAAATGATTCCCGTTGATGCACTTGATGCTTATGGCATGGGTGATCGCGTTAATCCGGTATTTGACACTGCATTTATGAATCGTCTCTTTACTCTTGGAGAGAATGTCGGAAATGCTCTAAATCTTCCGGAAAATGAAATCGAGTGGAAAGGTGACGAAGGTATTTGTCCCGTTTGTCACTGTAACCAGTTAACCGTTCGTGAGAACACAACTGTTGAATGTAGTGTTTGTGGCATCATAGGTAAACTATCTATAGATAATGGGAAAATAGCCGTAAGTTATCCTGAAGAGCAAATAGCACGCTCTAGGTATCGCCTAGGTGGCCTTATGGAGCACAACGACGAAATAAAAGGTATGCAATCCCGAGCAGTTGCCAAGATGCAAAAGGACGGCGATAAAATACCGGCACTTATGGAGCCTCTAAATGTAATCAAAGAAATTAAAAAATCATAAGGTATAAGCCGCACGTAAGTGCGGCTTTACTATTGTTTAAAACGAGCTTAATTTATATATTTCATCCCAGTTCATATCTATATAATATGGCCAACAGCGTAATCTGTTTTCACCACTTAACTCCGGATATGGAATCGTTATCTTTCCTGATGCAACCCACTCCGTTGCCCTACATATCATTCCTACAAAATTAGGTCTTCTTAATGTATCTGGTCCATGTCCAATTGAAGTTGTAAACACTCTCCCTTTCCCGTAGTTATGTGTCCATGCAACCGGTTGGTCTGTATTCATTCCCGGCAATTTCTCTAAATCCACATTTTCAAACTCATATCTTCTATGAGCCTGCGTTTTCTCCGGAGTATAATCTTCTATATCATCACGTACTGTCGCAACAACATTTATCGGTACATCTGAAAGCCACTTCATATTTACAAAAAAATCTTCTTGAACTGTCATCCATGACTTTGCTGCACCTTCTACAATCTCTCCTGCTTCCGCCTTTGTATCCACTATCATTTCAAGCTTAGGTGACTTTCTTCCACCTCCTGCAAAGTCAAAATCGCATCCGACTAGGCGTGTATACTCCTCGGGAAATTCCGGTTCGCCTTTTATAAATGATGAATGGTACATAATAGCTCCACCGCCGTTTTTAACATACTGGTACAGCGCTTTTTCAGTCTCACTCCCCCAACCTACAAAAGGAGTCTCAACATTTTCCTTACCGTCATAGTTAACAAAAACTGCGTCGTATCCCTCTAGAGTCTTCGAGGTTGCACCTTTGAACTCTTCAACTATTTTTACATCAAATTTTCCTGTTGATTCCAACATAAAGCGGATCATCGGATTTACTTTTGGATCGTGCTCATCTGTTACAATTCCTGTAATCAGTAATATTTTTAGCTTCCCCATAACTCACCTCTCTCTTTATTAGAACTAAAATCAGTATGACATGCCACAAAATGATCCTTTTCAACTTCAACAAAATCCGGAGTCTCATTAAAACATCTGTCTTTTGCATTGGGACATCTTTTAGCAAATCTGCATCCTTCCGGTGGTTCTATAGGCGATGAAACTTCACCTTTCATAACTTCCGCTTCTTTACCTTTATATGAAATATCCGGAACCGGTATCGCTGAAAGTAACGCCTTCGTATATGGATGAAGCGGGTTTTCAAATAATCTATCTGAAGTTGTAAGTTCAACCATCTTTCCTAAGTAAAGAACAAGTATCCTATCACTAATATGCTTAACAACAGATAGGTCATGAGTGATAAATATATATGTAAGACCTAATTCATCTTTCAAATCCATCATAAGATTTAATATTTGAGCTTGTATCGACACATCAAGTGCAGAAACCGGCTCATCACATATAATAAATTTAGGATTAAGCGCAATCGCACGAGCAATTCCAATTCTTTGTCTTCTACCACCATCTAATTCATGAGGATAAGTATTAACATATCGTTCATCAAGTCCAACTATACCCATAAGTTCGATAACTCGTTTGCTTCTTTCGTTCTTGTCCTTATAGAGCTTATGTATTATTAGTGGTTCTTCAATAATTTGTGAAACTGTCATTTTGGGATCAAGTGATGAAAACGGATCCTGAAACACTATTTGCATTTGCTGTCTAAGTGGCAGCATATCCTTTGGCTGAGTCTGTGTAATGCTCTTACCGTCAAATATAACCTCTCCACTTGTTGACGGTAACAACTTCAGTATAGTACGACCTAGTGTTGATTTACCACAACCTGATTCACCAACAACACCTAGAGTCTGTCCCGCTTCTATTTGGAATGAAACATCATCTACCGCATGCAGTTTTCCACGTGGTGTATCAAAGTATTTCTTGAGATTTTTACATTCCAGCATGATTTTCTTTTCGCTCATCTACTTATCCTCCTTAGCAAATAAGTGACACTGTATCAAATGTCCTTCATTTTGATATAGCGGTACACTGTCTCCACTCTTACAAATTTCCATACATTTTGTACAACGTGGATGGAATTTGCATCCTTCCGGTAATTCCGAAGGGTGAGGTGTAAGTCCCTTAATTGGAATTAGACGTTCTTTCTTCTCTGTAATATTTGGTAATGATTCAAATAGGCCTTCTGTATAAGGGTGATGCACTCCTTCTTTGTCAAAAATATCTTCTAGAGTTCCACTTTCCACAATCTCACCCGCATACATAATTGCTACTTTATCACAGAAATTAGCTACTATGCCTAAGTCATGAGTAATCAACAGTACCGATGACTCAAGTTCCTTTTGCAAATTTCTCATCATCTTAATAACCTGCGCTTGAATAGTAACATCCAAGGCCGTTGTAGGTTCATCAGCTATTAATAAATCCGGATTTCCCGCAATAGCTATGGCTATCATAACTCTTTGCTTCATTCCACCTGAGAATTGATGAGGATACTCACTTTTTCGTTCAGCAGATATACCTACCATTTTCATTATGTCATCAACCTTACGATTTACATCCATCTGGTTAATCTTTGGATCGTGTATCTTAATAACATCTGCAATCTGATCTCCAACTCTGAACACAGGATTAAGGCTAGTCATAGGGTCCTGGAAAATCATAGAGATACGTCGTCCCCTTATATCCTGATATTTCTTTTCCTTCATTCCGGTTAGTTTCTCACCATCAAATGTAATTTCTCCTTCAGTCTCAACCGCATACTTGGGAAGAAGTCCCATAATAGAAAGTGCCGTTGTTGTTTTACCGGCTCCTGTTTCACCTACAAGACCAAGCACTTCTCCTTTATCAACCGAAAGATTTATTTTATTTACCGACCGTGAAATAACCTTATCTGCGGTAAATCTCACACTATAGTCCTTGATATCTAATAATTTTTGTCCCATTTTGCAGCCCTCCTATGTTCTTCCCTTCAATTGTGGATCTAGTGCATCTCTTAAACTATCACCCAATGAATTAATAAATAAAGCTGCCAGTGCCAATACTAGCCCCGGTACTAATACCATATATTGATTTCTCAGCATATAACTTAGTCCATCAGCTAACATTGTACCCCACTCAGGTGTCGGTGCCTTTACACCAAGACCTACAAAACCAAGAGTCGCTCCCATCATAATATTCATAGAAACTTGTGCTGTTCCATTAATTATGATAACACTTGCCAAGTTAGGTACCATGTGGCGCACCATAATATATCTCGATGATGCCCCAAGAGCTATTGCAGATTCTACATAGTCCATTTTTGCAACACCTAGTGCTACACTTCGTACCATTTTGGTATGCATTGGAATTCCGGTAAAGAACAATGCAAATATAAGCTGTGGAATACCATTTCCCAGCGCTGCACAAATTGCCAGTGCCATTACAAGACTTGGGATACAACTTACAACATCAACAAATCTCATAATTATATTATCTACCCATCCACCAACAGTTGCACACAAACATGCAAGTATAGTCGAAATCACAATAGAAGCTCCTGCCGAAATCAAACCGATTTGTAATGCGGTACGTGTGCCATGAATTATTCTCGCAAACATATCTCTTCCAAATCCATCTGTCCCAAGAATGTGCCCCGGACTACCCGGTGGAAGTAATTTATCTGATGCCACTTGCGTAATTGCTTGTGAATACGGAACTATTAAATCGGCCAAAAGTGCTATCAATACCAAAAGACCAACTACTATTAAAGATACCACAGCTATAGGCTGTGCCTTCATTCGCATCCATGCCTCTGCCATCTGTCCGCGACTCTTTGTATGGGTTTCCTTTTTAACATCTCTTTTACTCATCAGTTCGCTCCTCCCGCAGTACTAAGCTCTTTTTTTACACTTTTCTTTTTGCTGCCTGCAAAACCACTCCTGATACGTGGATCAACAACTGCATACAATACGTCTATAATAAGTTGTGCTCCAATTGTAAAGAGTGCTAAAATCATAGTACAGGCCAGAATAACCGGCATATCTCTATTATTGATACCCTCTAAAACTTTAAATCCAATTCCGGGAAATGCAAATACCTGCTCTATCATAACCGCACCACCTATCATTGATGCAAATGTTCCACCTGTGAGTGTTATAATGGGTAAAAGTGCATTTTTCAAAGCATCTCTAAATATAACTACACTTTCCTTTTGCCCCTTACTTCTTGATGTTCTAACATAGTCTTGTCTGATACAATCCAACATAGCACTTCTCACTTGACGTAGGTAGTTTGCTAGATAAGGTAATAAGAATGTAAATACCGGCAATATCCAGCTCTTCCATGAATTCATTCCAAAAGCAGGTAACCAATGTAAATTAACCGAAAATACAAGAATTAACATTAGCCCTAGCCAAAACCCCGGTATTGATCCCATAAATTTCGCCCCGACATTAACAATATTGTCATAGACTGAGTATTGTTTTACGGCACACATAACCCCCATCGGAACACCTATAAGTATCATTAAAAGCGTTGTAATTCCAGCCAGTTTTAAGCTTGTCGGGATACGATATAGAACCTCACCTGATACAGGAGCCTTAGACTTATACGAAGTGCCGAATTCTCCCGTCACTGCATTTTTTACCCAGTTAAGGTATTGAACCGGCTTTGATTTGTCTAACCCGTATTTTTCTGCCATTGCATCGTAGTCTTCCTGAGAATATTCAGATGGCATCATCATAAGTACAGGATCCGCAGCTGATAAATTTAATAGAAAGAAAACGAACATTGATATTAGTATTAATAAAATCGGCACCATTAAAATTCGTTTGATAATATACTTAGCCATAATCGGCCCCCTTAAATATTGTTTTGTATTAAAACCGATAGACTTGATAGCCTATCGGTTTTATGTTTAACCATCAAAGTTTACTTGTTTTTACTCAGCTATCCATAAGTGACAGAATTGTAACTCTGCACTTACAGGTGCTATATACGCGCCTCTTACGTCATCTGTAAAAGCGTATCCTCTAATTACCTGTAATCCGCCAAGTGCCAAACATTGTTCTTGCACTAAATCTTCAAGCTCTGTCATTGTCGCATAGAATTCTTCTGTTGTAGATGAAGATGCTGCATTGCTATACAAAACCATTGCTTCATCAAATGCTGCTTCGTCTGCTTCCTTCAAGAACATACATGGTTGTGTTCCATCTTCAAGCATTCCCATAGTAAATGGAGTTAATGGAGATGTAGGATCATATCCGTTGTGTACCGGGAATGAATCATAAGTACCGGCTTTAAGCATTCCATAACATGTCGCTCCATCATATGTTTCTGTTTGAATATTTGTAAGCCCAAGTTCATGGAACTGTGCTACCATAGCTACTTCTAAATTAGTAAAGTCAGGGTCTGCCAGGAATGTAAATTCAATATCTGTCAGAGCATATCCTGCATCTTCAAGCATTTTAACTCCGAGTTCTGGATCATAATCATATTTAGATGAATACTCTGGTGCTTCATCTCCTGTAAAGTAACTGTTTGGATGTGGATATAAACCATCATAAACAAGTTCTGATAACGCATCCCAATCAAGCATATGACATAGAGCTTCTCTAACCACTATATCTTCCAGTATTTCTACTTCACGTATATTTAGCCAGAACGGATTTTCACGGTCCTCTATAAGTGCCACTGTATACTCATTTTCAACCAGACTATTCATAACTTCAATATCAACTGTATTCATACAGTTAATATCTCCATTCATAATACCCATCATAGCTGTATTTTCATCAGTGATAATAACTATTTCACATGTTTCAATATGTGGTTGTCTGTCTGTATTCCAGTAATCTTCTCTTGCACTTAATACAAACTTCTCTCCTGTTATATATTGGTCAACAGTATAAGGTCCCGTACCAACCGCTGATCTGTTATCTTCCGGACCATATTCCTCAAGAGCTTTATGTGATACAACACCATAGATATTTTGTGTTGGTAACTCATATATGAATGTAGGATTTGGAGCACTAAGAGTAATAGTGAGTTCATAATCACCATTTGCTTCATAACTTGCAACTGAAGAGAATGGACGTGGTTGATATTCCTGCATTACATCCCATGTTGCAATGAAATCCTGTGCCACAAGGCCTGTTCCATCAGAAAATGTAACATCTTCTCTTAATTTAAAGTTCCAAACTAATCCATCTTCTGATACGTCATAACTTTCAGCGATATTGCATCTAATGTCATTAACATCACCTTTGTACTTAACTAAAAGATTGTCATATATCTGATATGCTAATGCCGCTGCACGATTATCCATCCACGGTGTATATATCGGAATGTCATAATTTGACCAGAACACAAACGAAGTACCGGCTTGTACGCCATCCGGAGCCGCTGTGCCTTCATACCCCGTAGCATCAACTCCGGCACTGTTAATTTCGATTTCACTTAGTGATGTCGCCTTAACAACTTGTGCTTCACCTTCTGATGATGAGGATGACTCTCCGGATGCATTATCAGATGACCCACAACCTGCTAATGCTGCCAAAAGACTGATAGTAACTACACTTGCTAAAATTCTTTTTAAATAATTCTTTTTCATAACCTTCCTCCTAGAGTTTTATTTATATCTACATATTACCCTAGCAGAAATTTTGTATCTTCTAAATTTTTGCTATATTTTTATAAAAATCCTCATTAATTATTAACTCTTTATGAACACTTTCTGACAAATTGTCTATATATGATAATTTCGTATTGATTTTAGAACATTTTTATTGTATTATTTTTTTAACTTCTTATAACATATATAGTTTATATGTCATCACTAATAATAATGTTATTGTTATATCTTGTAAGTTATACATTATGCACAATACGAAAGCGAGGTTCTATGACATTTGCAGATAACCAATCACTTCCTATAGTAACTGTACAATTTATTTCCGACCAACAAAAACTTAGCTATACTCAGAATAATTACTACTTTTTCCTTATTCTTGAAGGAAAACTAAAACTACAAACCAAAGACGAACAGATTTCTCTTAAAACCGGAGACATATATTTTAGAAGTCATACACCTGATGGCATGGCATATTCATATGGAGGAAGCAGCATACTGGTTCTTTCTTTTTCTGCAGAAT
>JBKEBP010000008.1:0-2346 GCA_047973235.1 Suipraeoptans sp.
AGATGTACTATAAAGTCATTTTCATTAACCCTTTTGTATCCGGATAAACTCGACTTATCATACTGTAAATTACGGTCAGACTCCTCTCTTAAAACAGTCCCATTACCCTGCATTATTGTTAGTGCTGGCAACTCTGGATAGTTCTTTTCTGAGTATTCGTGGAACACATCACCCAACTTACGCTGTTCCCAAACTTCTGTAAAACCTTTGAATCTAATTTTTGGTTTTTCCATCTCATCACCCCTCAATCATTTTAATATAAGCATTTAGTGATGACATAATGCTTTCATCTGATGAAGTCAGTTCCTTTAAAAGACCTACGAATTCTTCCTGAACCTGTCCTATTTCTTGATCTGTTTGCTTCATATCTCTTAATAATTCATTTAGATCTATTTCTTCTTCTTTTTCAAAATTATCAACATATCTAGGTATGTTCAGATTGAAATCATTCTTTTCAATCTCTTCAAAACTTGCAAGGAATGCTTCTTTCTCAACAGTTTCTCTTCTGTTGTATAAATCAAGAATAGATTCAATATGTTCATCAGTCATCGTATTCTGTTTTTTACCTTTATCGAACTTCTGCGATGCATCTATGAAGAGTACATCTCTACCATCTCGATGTTTTTTCAGCACAATAATACATGTTGGAATTGAAGTATTATAAAATAAATTCGCCGGTAAACCTATCACAGCATAAATATTTCCTGAACGTAGCAGTTTTTCTCTGATTTTTCCTTCTGCAGCACCTCTAAAAAGTACACCGTGTGGTAATACAATCGACATAGTGCCATTATTTTTCAGATGATACAACCCATGTAATAAAAATGCATAGTCTGCTTTAGACTTAGGAGCTAAAACACCATAATCGCTAAATCTTTCATCTTGAAGGAATCCGGCTGCTGCGCTCCACTTAGCTGAGTATGGAGGATTCATAAGTACCATATTGAAATCTGTATCTTCTCCTGTAGGCCAATCCCCATCAAGCGTATCACCATTGCGTAGTTTCTGGTTCTCTGGAGCTATCCCATGGAGAAACATATTCATTCGTGCCAGGTTATATGTAGAAGTCATCAACTCCTGCCCATAATACTTGATATCTCTTGGATGCTCTGAGCTTTTTTTTGCATTTAGCAGAAGCGAACCTGAGCCCATACAGGGATCATATACGGATAAACCTTTTTTGTCTTCTTGTCCAGCAATAGCAATTTCCGTCAAGATTTTAGAAACTGATTGTGGTGTATAGAATTCTCCCGCCTTCTTACCTGTTTCTGATGCAAACTGACCAATAAGATATTCATACGCATTTCCAAGTACATCAGCATCCGAGTTTAATAAATCTGCCTTATCAATTTCTTTAATTAGGCTTGATATTGTATCACTTTGCTTTTGATCTCCTGTTCCAAGTCGATTAGAATACAAATCAATATCTGTAAATAAATCTGCAAACAGCGGATCACTCTGTTCTATGTTATTAAATGCTTTTTGAAGCTGTTCACGATTAAATGAATTGTTTCGTGAACTTTCAGCAAAACATGTGTAAGTTAATTGTGGCTCAATCACATAATGACATTGTGAATAAATCTCTTCCTTAAGTTCTTCTGCACTTTCATCTTCAAGTGCTTCTTTGTATGCATCTAATGCAACTTTCAGAGAATCTGGTTTTTCATCATAAATCAAATCGTATACTTTAATTAGGAACGAATCAGATAAATATTTGTAAAATACAATTCCTAAGAGATAATCTTTATATTCATTTGCATCCATTTTGGAACGCAGAATATCTGCACCACTCCATAAAACGCTAATTAAATCCTTACTATTTTCCTGTTCTGCCATTTAACTTTCCTCCATTTATCTTTCAATCTCAACAATCTCATCAATTCCACAATTAAGTGCTGTACAGATTCTAACTAATATATCCATAGCAACATATTCATTATTAACCATTTTTACCATAGTACTTCGTGAAATGGACGTTTTTTCTCGTAGCTGCGCTTTTGTCATTTCCTTATCTATAAGAAGTTTCCACAATGGCTTGTAATTGATTTTTATTCGTTCATTTAACATATAGATTCCTCCATACATATCAACCTATTACTCTTTTTCATCGATAGTCATAATTATACTATAGCGTTGACGAAATCGCAATCGAATTGTACGAGAACTCGTACAGGATATTTGACTGGTATCTGATGCTTTTCTAAGGGTTTACCCGTAATTTATTGACAAAAAGCCGCAACAGATTGTATTCTGCAACAGCTTTCCAACATACATATTTCACTTTATAACTCTAATATTCGGTCTATTCGGAAACTTCCTCTCCAACCAAGGCAACGTGGAATTGAT
>JBKEBP010000101.1:0-6045 GCA_047973235.1 Suipraeoptans sp.
GTTGAAGGGAATCATCTGATGGCGAACTGCCATAATGCTGAAATTTTGCAAACGGATCTATCTTTGATACTGTCTGTTGTATACTGTAAAACATCAAACCTAAAGCTTCATCAACCTGTAAACGTGAGAGCAAATCTTCAATTCTATCTGAAATCGGTAATCTCCAATCTTTAAACGGCTCCATTTTTCCATTATGATTGAGATCTTTAAAAGCATAACCTTCGTGTTCAATAATCATATCTTCGCTACTGACACCTAATGTTTTACCATCTCTGTTCTCAACCATTAAAAATCCTTGTTTTTGTTTCACTTCATATTTTTTCATTTCAAAATCTCCAATCTTAATTTATTGTATTTTTTCTTCGTTCTTCTAAATCCAACTGCATTTCTGGCACTTTTTTTTCTAAAGAGAAGAATAACATTAATATGATTATTACCAGATACAGAATAAGTGGCAGAAGGGCAAACAACCAAAGAATCATATTCATAGACGCCATATTCTGTTGACTCAAACTTGCATCATATGTTCCGATTGCAAGTCCCCACCCAACAAAGGCAGCGCCTAATCCACTTCCGACCTTAGTTGCAAAACTCGAGGCGCTGAAAGCAAGTCCGTCTGAACGTATTCCAAATCTCCATTCCCCATAATCGATTACATCAGCGATTAGTGCATTTCCTGACGCTGATATAAATCCCATGCCACATCCTTTTAGCAAAATTCCAATAGTTACAAATATCATACTTTCTGGATTTAATAAAATAGAAACCATCCCCAACAATCCAATTGCAGAACCAGTTATGATTGTATTTCGTTTCCCAATTTTCCCTACCAATGTAGGGGCTAATGGCAGGGCTATAACCATGGATGGTATCATTGCAGATGCTATGATTCCCACCAGATTTTCATTATTCAGCCAGTATTTTGCATAGTATACATTTATTCCCGCCAGACCACTTATGATAAAATTACAGAGACTCATTCCAAGAACAAGATACCAATATGGATTGTGGATAATTGTACGCAGGGACTCTTTTAACGGAGCCTCCACCTTCTCACTTGAATTTACTCGTTCTTTTGTTCCTTTAAAACATATAAAAAATAAAATCATTCCAATAAAACCAAGTATAGTCATAACGATTGTCCATGCGAGAGGGTTTTTTGATCCTTCTTCCCCACCTGCAAAATTAATCATAGGAATTGCTAGAATATTAATCACCATTCCCATAATTAGCGCTCCAAAACTTCGAAACACATTTAATGATACACGATCTTTAGCATCATTTGTAATCAAAACAGACAATACTCCATAAGGTAGATTAATCGCTGTATAAACAAAAGTAGACATTAGATTATAGGTTATAAATGCCCAGATTACTTTTCCTGTCATACCAATATTGGGTATCGAAAACATGAGAACGGTTGCCACAAAAAACGGAACTGCCATCCATAATAACCAAGGTCTGGCTTTTCCATATTTGGAATGTGTTTTGTCTACAATTATCCCCATAATAATATCTGAAATTCCGTCGAATATTCTCGAAATAAGAAATATTGATCCCGCTACTGAAGCTGCAATCCCCACTGAATCCGTATAATAAAAGGATATGTAAGCTGTAACAACGGACCAGACGATATTTGATGCCGCATCTCCAAGTCCATAGGATAACTTTTCTCGAAATCTAAGCTTATTATGTGTTTTTTTGTACATATTTTTCTCCACTTTGTTTGTTTCTTTCATCTTAAACCTCCCAAAATTAAATTTATATTGTTATTAAACCATAAAAAAGAAAAATAACATTGCAATTTATTTGGGTTTATTTTAATATTTTCATATATTGATATGGAGATATTTGAGATATGCTTATAGTTACGAGATGTTCCGGTTGAAGGTTCCGGTTGAAGTGATCAAAATTTTTGACAAAGAGTGTTTCATATGTGATATCATATATGTGAACCTCCATCATGGTGGATTGGTTAAAATCGTTTCGAGACAACTCTATTTTAAATAGTTGATTGCGAAACAAGTTCGCAATCATGATTGAAACAATGCTAGAATGCTGCTATGCAGGATTCTAGAGCGGATAAGTGAAAACTTTTGGATTTTTGGCACAACAAATAAGCCTCATAAAGTTATGAAGTTGCTAAGCTCTATGCAATAAGTGGTTTTAAACTTCGGAGATACTGGTACTGATGTATTTTATCAGCAACCATTACAGTAACCAATTGAGCAATACCAGCAAGTAAAAGATCTGCATGCAGAGTCTTTTCATTCTGAGTTTTGCGTCCAGCAATACAGAAGCTGTCCTTGAAGTGATTGATGGATTTTTCAACATTAACACGGATTTTATAGGTATCAACCCATTCCCTTGAACCACGTTCCACACCGGGGTAGGCTCTAAGATTTCTTTCGGGATAGACATAAATCATTCTTCCACAGGATGAGGTTGTACACGGATTTTCACAATGGCATACCCGCCGTTTGGTTTTATTTTCACGGCAGTATTCCCATTTCATCTTTGGGCATACAAATTTCATGGTTGGAAGTTTGCTTTGTAGGTGAGATTTACTTCCTTCTCGTTTCATTGGAAGAGATGAATCATTTGGACAGCATGGAATACCGCTTTCATTAAAAATATATCCATTTACCTCCATAGAAAGTTTTACTTTTAGAGGAATGAATGCTTTTTCAAATCCAAACTCACTGAAAAGTGTTTTGTAGATTTCAATGGTATCAAACGCAGCATCACCAAGAAATATTTTAGGATTGATAAGCGGGTGCTTCCAAAAGAAATCAAAGAGAACGGGAAGCAATGCTTTTGAATCCGCAAGAGATTTATCTTCATCAGGAAAATTGGATTTCTTTTCAACAACGATATCAGGATTAGAATTTAAGAAATCCTTATTGTAAAAAGTAACATCGCGAACGATGCCAAGGCCATTTGTAACAATACCAAATTTATAAGCATAGCAGAAATGACCATTGATATACATTTACTGGATAGCCGGATTGGAAGCAGCATGAGTCGGCATGGAACCGTATGCTGCCTTATAAGGGTCATAATTCTTATCAAAGTTGTTTGCTTTAGCAAAAGCTTTCAACTGTTTAATAATACGGTTTGCATACTTAGGATTGTTTTCGGTTACCCAGGCTTCAATTCCAGATGTATCAAAGATTGTCATGGAGGCAAGTTTCGGATCAAGCTTCTGGCATATCGGTTCGGTCAAATCAACCATGTGGTCGAAAATTGATTGTAAGTCCAAAAGAAAATCCTGCTTGAAGCGAGTGAATTTTGAGGCATCAGGAACAACATCAAACCCACAGAAATCACGTAATTCCTGAGAGTATTTTAGGAAAACAATCAATAGTGAATCCGTTGGGATAGAGAAAATACGTTGAATAAGAAAAGCCCTGAGCATTGGAAAAAGCTGGTGCTTGCGTGGTCTTCCTGTAGAAGCGTGGAAATGAGTAACAAAAGAAACAGGAACAATTTCATCGAGAAGAGAGAGAAACTCATATTTGTCATTATCAAATTTATTTTGGCAATCTTCAAAAATTTCTGCCAAAGATAATTGTCTATGTGGTATCATGTAGGTACATCTCCTTTTTGGTGGATTGATAAATTGGTTTTTAGACAACTCTATTTTATCATAAACCATTGAGGAGATGTTTTGTTTTATATAAGAAAAAACACCGAAAAAATACGGGTTTTGGCGTTTCGCAAACGCCTACTATTTTAAATCAAAAAAGGAGTTCAAAAATGGATATCTTTAAGGCAATAACCATGTTGTGCGAAATTGAACATATTCCAATTCAGATATTTCAAAAGGAACAAATTATTTCGGAACATGATTTAGTTTTTTCAGATAATAATCCTGCCTTTTATTTTCTTAAAGAGCTGATAAGATCTGACAGTAAAATGGATGCAACCATTACAAAAGATTCTCTTATTTGTGGTTTTGTACGTGATACAAAACAGAACCTGCTTATAATTGCAGGTCCTGTGCTTGAATTTCCTTGCCCAATCAACTGTGCAAAACATGTTGCAATAGACGTGGGTTTAACCGAAACAAATGTTCCGGTTTTGAAAGACTATTTAATTGCACATTCAAATTTTAGTTTGGTGAATTTAAAGTTGCTGAAAAATCTGAAATACACTTCCTTCAAATTTGGCAATCAAACCCTCAATTTTGGCAAGCTGCAATTCAGCTACTGTCTTAAAAATAATGATAGTAGCCTCAACAACAACAATAACAATAATAATAATAATAATAATATCATTATTATTACTATTACTACATTTCCACTCTTGCTCTACTCAGTAATTCATTCACCCTCCTATAAAGGTAAAGCTGGGAACATATGCTATAACTGTACATTGCAGTGGCACTCATCTCTGCCGCCTCAGCCCTTGAGCCTGTGAGAGGTAAGAACCCATTACTCTGGGACAAAGGGCCAATGTGATATCCAGGTTACCACAGTTTACCTTCTCCAGGTTTCCCCAGGTACTCATGTATCAACCAGCCTGGAAGGGAGGGTAGACAGCTGAGTGGGCTGCAAGCCAACTGCCCATGCTGGGATTTGAACCTGGGCCTGCGGATTCATAGCTAGACATGCTAACCACTACACCATGAAGGTGCTTGCCCTCCTATGGGTCAGCGAGTATTCACTTTCACAAAATCTCGCCCTTGCCAATTCCCTCCTCTCATTTTCCTTCTTCCCATTCCCTTTAAACTTCCATTTTTCTCTCTTTTACCTTTGCTACTACTGCAAAGTGGTCAGAACCTTTAAACATTCCTCTCACAACCTTTGCATCCAATACATCCTGCTTCATCCTATTATCCAGTTATATAATCTATGAAGCTCATTTCCTTTCCCTTGCCCAGGTATACCTATGGATCAATGAAACAGATGCATAAGTAAGTAAATAAATAAACAAATAATAAGTAAATAAATAAACAAATATATAAATAAATAAGGCCACCTGCTACCAAATGGTCCTCTACAATTTGTATTGAATAATTTGTTATGAAACCTTAAGTACGCTAAATCCTTAAATTATGCTCAAACTGTCCTGGACAACAAGATATAGTATATAAGCAGACAGCTTAAGTTAAATGCAGACTTACATCAGACCCTCAATAATAAACAGATTGCTACAGCTACTACTACCACGACCACCACAAAAAGTGGCTTGGATTTTTAAAAAATACTAGGCCAAGACAACTTACCTAGTATTGTGTATGTATGCGTGCCCCCTGGTGGGCAACCCTCAGGAAGCACGTGCCCTCACACTGTCAAGGGCATGAGAGAATGGAGATCATTAGCAGAGTTTCGGAAAACAGCTTCTCAAGACATGGAGCTAACATAGGTGAAAAACAGGATGAGGGGGACCAATCAGCTGACAGGTGGAAGGGAGGGAGGCAAGGAAGGTTACAGTCTGTGGGAGGAAAAAGGATAATCATGTAATAAAAATAAAATAACAATAACAAAAACAATAATAATGATAATAATTATAACAACAATAATAATAATACCAATAATAATAATAATAATTGATCTCATTTTGAAAGGTTTCATGCATGTTCATATGTTGCCTTTGATCTAATACATCTCCACTCTGATCGATTTTTAAAAACCTCTGTTCAGGCCCAGGATCTCTTAGTCATTCTGCACTATTTCATCATAAATCATCTTTGCTCTGCCTCTACCAATTCTACCATCAACTACTCCCTCCCTTAACCACCTCACCTCACTACCCCCACTCCCAAATGATAATAATAATAAGAATACTAATAATAAGAACAACAGCTTATTTGACAATTTGTAGCCCTGGCCAGATAATAAATTCGTTATATAATGCTAATGATGAATCTGACATCAGTGTTATGTAAAGGGGAGAGTGGGGAAGAAGAGAGAGTGACAGAAGAATGATGGTGGTAGGGACAAGGGGAAATAAGGTTATGTGGCCAGAGGAGGGCACAGGGCTGATGTGTAAATATGGGGAAGGGGAGGAAAATGGGATGATGAGTTTTGGTAGAGAGTA
>JBKEBP010000109.1:0-8538 GCA_047973235.1 Suipraeoptans sp.
TGAACTTGTTTCCAGAGGTCTGGCTTCCATGGGCTTGTGCGATAGAGGGGCACTTATGACAGACCGTTTCTACGGAGCTCTTCGTGCTAGGAATCATCCGAATAGTAAGACCTACAGTTATCTCTTCTCTCATATTACACCTTCTAGACCAGAGGAAAAGGGAACGCCACGAGATCAGGAAAAATTACTGGCATGGCATTCCAGCGAACTTTGGTACACTTTCGCATCTCTTCGAGAAAATGTGCCACCTGCAAGACCGTGGACTGAAGTTGATTTCAGATTGGCAGATCAGATGAGTTCCTATTGGGCTAACTTTATAAAAAATGGTAATCCGAATGGGGACGAACTCCCTTTTTGGCCAGCAAGTGACGAAAACTATGGTTGGATGGATTTAAGTGATGTGCCGACAGGACATGAAGGAATTGAAATGGGAATAGAAGAAATGATTTATCACTTTACCATAAATAAGCCGGTAAACTCACGTTATTAATCTCGGTTAATTGATATAATTTCTATTATCTATTAACATGAATGATTGAAATAGGCGCTTTAATGATGAAATAAGAATAAACAAGATGACTAGAACAATGTTCTTGAAATATCTAAATGATTTCAGCACGTTGTACTAGATGGAGGATATATGGCGTTTGATAATAATTTTTTGTGGGGTGCAGCATCTGCTGCACACCAGATTGAAGGGGCCTTTGAAGAAGATGGAAAAGGCCTTAGTGTATGGGATTATTTCGCACACCAACAAAATAGAATCAAGCATAGCGAAAATGCAGATATTGCATGTGACCATTACCATCGAATGAGGGAAGATGTTGCATTAATGAAAGAAATTGGGCTCAAGAGTTACCGATTCTCAATCAGTTGGCCAAGAATCATTCCAAACGGAATAGGAGAAGTGAACCAGAAAGGAGTACAGTTTTATTCAGAGCTTTTAGATGAATTAATACAGGCAGGGATAGAGCCGCTTGTGACTATATACCACTGGGATATGCCATATGAGTTATACAAGCTTGGAGGATGGAAAAATGATAACATCTCTGACTACTTTGCAGAGTATACAAGGGTTTTAGTGGATGCCTTTTCTGATCGCGTGAGATATTGGATTACACTAAATGAACCTCAGATGTTTATGGGTTTGGGACACAAAATTGGTGTTCATGCTCCTTTTGAATTTAATGATGAGCAGGAATTAATACATATGAGCAAAAATGTACTCTTATCTCATGGAAAGGCAGTTAAAGTAATACGACAATTTGCAAAAAATAGCACTTTAATAGGATTTGCGCCTACAGGAGACGTTTTTCTACCTCGGAGTAATTCCTTAGAAGATATTGAGTTTGCAAAAAAGAAATCTTTTACTAGTGCGTCCGGAGATGTTGTCATGGGAAATACCTGGTGGTCAGATCCAATATTCTTAAAACAATATCCAGAAGGTTCAATAGAACGTTTTGCAGATAAAATGTATAAGTTGACAGAAGAGGAATGGGATTTGGTTACTCAGCCACTAGATTTTTATGGATGCAATATCTATCAGGGAACAGTAACCTATCCTATCAATACAGCATCTTATGATGAATACGCATTTCAAGGATCTCCACATACTACCATGGGATGGAATTTGACTCCAGAAGTCTTATATTGGTCAACGAAGTTTTTATACGAGAGATATGGAAAACCGATTATAATAACAGAAAATGGCTATTCAGGTTTAGATTGGGTCTCATTAGACGGTAAGATTCATGATCCTCAAAGAATTGATTATTTACATCGGTATTTATTGGCACTTGAAAGATCAATGAATGAGGGCGTTCCTATCATCGGATATCAAGTGTGGTCGTTCATGGATAACTATGAATGGGCAGAAGGGTATGATCCCCGATTTGGAATTATATTTGTAGATTATACGACACTACAACGAACATTAAAGGACTCTGCATATTGGTACTCTGAAGTTATAAAGACAAATGGAAAATCGCTACATATTAATTAGTGTGCAAATGTAACAAAGTATTTTAGATAAACTTGCTTATGAGGAAAGTATAGAAAGGGTCATGTATGAGAGAAAATAAGAAAAAATACACACGATCTTATTAGGAAGGATCAACAACATCAAAAGCATTAAGAAATTATTCCAGAAGAAGGGGAACATCGATGAAGATCATAAGTGTGATAGGGGGAGTGTCAAAAGAGATGGTGTAGGGTTTTTTACAATAAGATTTAGATTAATTGTTTCGTTTTAGGTTCCTATTTTGTCTATTATTATTTTAGGTATTGTGTCTTACAAGTATGCTTCAGAAGGTATTATCGATAAATATGAAAAAGCTGCCGGACAAGCAGTGAATATGGCAGGCGAGTATATGTCATTTGGGCTTGAATCAACGCAAGCCACAATGGCTCAATACATAAACGATGAAGATATAAAAAAATATATAATGAATATTAATGATGATTTGATTGCAAACAGTACAAGCAGAACAAAAATTTCGAACGCCTTTCTGGCGAAAAAGACTACTGATGTATTCATTAAGAATATACATGTACTTTCAGGAAAAGTGGAACCGATTTCTACAAATATCTCTCTGTCTGGAACTAATATGTATACAGGATTTTTGGAAGATGATATTGGAAAAATGGTTAAGGATAATCAGATAAAGACGGTTTGGGTAGGATCGAATGATTATCTTGACACCGGATTGAAAACGACCTCTGATTCATATGCTATGAGGCTGGTTCGGAGTTTTCTCAGTATTAATGCGGTTCTGATCATAGATATCGATGCGGAAACAGTGAAAAATATTATTGATAATCTTGAATTTGACCAATCGGCAATCGTTGGAATTACGATAGCTGATGGAAAAGAAATCTTAGCGCATGATAAAACCCTAAATAATAGTGATTCAATTATTAAACAGACCTTCTATCAGGATACAATGGCAACTGATACCAATATGATTCCTACTATGTTGAGTATCAAGGAACTAAGTATCTGTATCTGTATTCAAAACTTGATGATATAGGTGCTGTGATCTTTGCACTTATTCCTAAAGGTGTAATCACGTCATAAGCAGACACAATTCGCAATATTACGATCTTTATTGTATTAATAGCAATTGTTGTTGCAATATTGATCGGTGCATTCATATCAAACGGTATTGAGCGGATTGTACGTATTATTATAGAAAAACTTAAATTTGTTTCACATGGTGACCTAACAGTAGAATTTGATGTGAAGAGAAAGGATGAATTCCGCATACTGATTGAGCAGATACAACTAACCTTTGGTAATATGAAGAGCTTGGTAGTACAGGTGAAGGAATTAAGTGAAGTAGTATCTGAATCTGCAGAGAATGTTATGGAAACCTCAGAAGAATTCATGAAGTCGACGGAGTTTATTACAAATGCGATGAATGAGATAGAATTAGGACTCAATCAGCAGGCTGCGGATGCAGAGGCGTGTTTATCGCAGATGGATAACTTGATCAATAAGATTCAAATGGTTAGCGATAATACAAAAGAAATTAGCATGATTACTGACCGAACCAAAGGAAGTATTCAAGATGGAACGAATGCGACACAGGTGCTGAATTAGCAGACAAAGTCTACCATGACGATATCAAAAGATACCATCAAGGTAATCGAGAATTTAGCTACACATTCAAAGGCAATTGAAAATATTGTAAATACAATCAGCGAAATTGCAAATCAAACTAACCTACTTTCTCTAAATGCTTCTATAGAAGCGGCAAGGGCTGGTGATGCTGGAAGAGGGTTCTCTGTTGTGGCGAGTGAAATCAGAATACTGGCAGAGCAATCTCAACATTCAGTAAACGAGGTAAAGGGGATCATTGATAAAATTGTGGAGGATACAAGTAAAGCTGTTGATTCCACTAAAAGAGTAGAGAAGGCTATGCAACTACAAGAAAAAGCAGTGGAGAACTCAACCGAATCCTTCCATAATATCAATACAAATGTGCAGAATCTTGTAATCTTCCTCAATAATATCACAGAAGATGTTGGCAATATCGAAAATGCTAGAGTGAGTACGTTAGGTGCAATTGAAAATATCTCAGCTGTACTAGAGGAAATCGCTGCTCTAACTAATTCGGTTAATCAAACCTCGAATCAACAGGTCAACTCAGTTGAAAGTCTAAATCTGTCAGCGGGTAATCTTAACGAAAGTACAAATCAGCTGGTTACGGCAATACAGAGATTTAAGGTATCAATGAGTAAGAATATAAGTTAAAGTATGATTAAAAAGTACATAAAACATCGGATAGAAATTTGTATTCAGATTTTTGTGGCATCAGAGATGTGCGTTTAATATTATACCAGGAGGTTCAAAGTATGATGAAATTATCAAATCACCCATTCTTCTTATCAGAGGAGCAAATAAAATGGGTAAATGAAACATATAACTCAATGAAGCTGGAGGAGAGAATTGGTCAGTTATTCTGTCCAATTGTATTTACAAAGGATGAGAAAGAATTAACGGAATTGGTTCGGACGAAGTATATTGGTGGAATGTTATACAGAGAAGGGCCTGGGGAAGAAATAAGAAGGGCTCATAAAATACTACAGGAGGCAACGAATATACCATTATTGACAGCTGCTAATCTGGAATATGGAGGAAATGGTTCTGCTAGTGAGGGAACTTATTTTGGAAGAGAAATGCTGGTAGCTGCTACAGATGATGTGAAAAAAGCATATCAGTTAGGTAAGGTAAGCTGTAAAGAAGGCGCTACAGTAGGAGTAAACTGGTCGTTTGCACCAGTTGTTGACATCGATTTGAATTATCATAACCCCATTACAAATGTAAGGACATTCGGTAATAATGTGGACCGGATAATCCGTATGGGAAAAGCATATATTCAGGCTGCGAAAGAAGAAGGTGTGGCAACGTCAGTCAAGCATTTTCCAGGAGATGGCGTGGATGAAAGAGATCAGCATCTGCTAACTAGTGTAAATTCACTATCTTGTGAGGAATGGGATGCAACCTATGGACGAATTTATAAGGAAATGATTGAAGCGGGAACTCTGACAATTATGGCCGGTCATATTGCTTTACCTGCTTATGAAACATATTTTAACAAAGAAAAATGCAGGGAAGTAATTCCAGCTACGCTTTCTAAAAACCTTCTGATCTGTTTGTTGCGTGAGAAATTAGGCTTCAATGGTTTGATTACGACGGATGCAACACCAATGGTAGGTTTCTGTAGCTCAATGGATCGTGCAACCGCGGTCCCTCTGTGTATTGAGAATGGCTGTGATATTTTCTTGTTCAATCGTAACCTTGAGGAAGATTACCGATTTATGCAGGAGGGCTATGAGAAGGGGCTTTTATCTGATGCGAGACTGGAAGAAGCGGTAAAACGTATTCTGGCAACAAAAGCAGCAATGGGGCTTTTAGACAAAATGAAAAACAAAACTTTAGTTCCTGATATCCCACTTAAAGACATCTTAAAATGTGAAGCACATGATTCTTGGGCGAGAGAATGTGCAGATCGGGGGGTTACACTGGTTAAGGATACTCAAAAGCTTCTTCCGTTACAATCAGACAAGCATAAGCGAGTGCTTCTGGAAATTATGGGGGATTGTACCTCAAACGAAAGAGTTTGTGAGTTCTTTAAGAATAGGTTGATAGCAGAAGGTTTTGAAATAACTGTCTATGTCCCTGAAGGATTTGAAGTGATGGATGATAATGTCACTGATTTCAAGAACAGATATGATTTAATTCTATATATCGGAAATATAGAGACAGCTTCCAATAAAACAGTCTCCAGACTTAACTGGCATACCATGTTCGGTTTAGGCAATAACATGCCGTGGATGGTGAAGGAGATACCAGTGTTATTTATCAGTGTTGGTAACCCATACCATTTGCTTGACGTACCAATGATTAAAACATATATTAATGGATATTGTAATTCGGAATATGTCATAGAAGCAGTAATCGAGAAAATAACGGGGAAAAGTGAATTTAAAGGAATATCCCCGATAGATCCTTTCTGTGGAAGAGAAGAATTAGAATACTAATTAAATTAATTCGAGAAGGTTTATATTTATAAATAACGTTGTAATTAAGGTTGGAATGGCTAGCAGACTATGCTTTCCAAGTCATAATTTTCTTATAGAGATGGAAAGGTAGGGCATATGAACAAAATTAAAGGATTACTATTTGATTTGGATGGTGTTATTGTAGATACTGCCAAGTATCACTACATCGCTTGGAAGGAGATTGCGGAGGAACTGGGAATTGATTTTACCATTAGTGACAATGAGCGTCTGAAAGGGGTCAGTCGTGACAGATCCTTTGAGATTATTTTAGAAGTTGGTAATGTCAAAATGGAGAAAGAAAAGCAACGGGATTACTGTGATAGAAAGAATGAGATATATCTAAGCTATATTCGCAAGTTAAAGGAGGATGAGATCCTTCCAGGGGTGAAGGAATTTCTGATGGACGCAAAGCAGAAAGGTTATCTAGTGGCTCTTGGATCTGCCAGTAAAAATTCTAAACTCATATTGGACAATCTTTCTCTTACTGAATTATTTGATGCAGTTATTGATGGGACTAAGGTTAGCAAAGCAAAACCGGATCCCGAAGTATTCACATTAGGTGCGAAGACGATTGGGCTCAAATATGCCGAGTGCATTGTTTTCGAAGATGCATCAGCAGGGATCGAAGCGGCTCATAACGCTGGAATGAAAGCAGTCGGTATAGGAAGTCGACAGCATCTGGCTGAAGCAGATTATCATCTAGAGAGTTTTTTAGGTGTCAGAATAGATGAAATACTGTTGCAATTAAACGACTAAATAATTACTAATACAAAAATAAGATGATTAAGTTTGTTGTTTAAGGATAACTATTTATTACATTTGTACTTTGGTCATTGCGAAAAGAGTAAATATAATTATGAAATAGTAAATTGCAGAGTAAATCATATTAAAACCCTTTGGGTTTTCAATTGGGTACTCCAAGATTATCATGGCAGGTGGAGGACTTTAAAGGACATAAACAGAAGAATGCAAGAATTGAAGTAGCTGAGGATAAGGATTTTAACCAATTAGTAATTGATTCCGGGATGGATAATCGTATTTCAAGTATTTCTTATCCTTTAGATTTTAAATGTAAGCCATATACCAGATATTACTGGAGAGTTACAGTTGAGGCAGACAATGAGGAAAGCGCAACGAGTGAATGCGCTTGGTTTGAGACTGCTAAATTAGAGGAAGCTTGGGAAGGGAAATGGATAACAAAAGGTACCTTGGATACGCAAAATCCCCTATTTAAGAAAGAGTTTGTTTTACACGAGGACATAGAGGATGCCCGTATTTATGCCTGTGGATTAGGGTTATATGAACTATTCATTGATGGTGCTAAAATTGGTAATGAATATTTGACACCCAATTGTAACAATTATGCCAAGTGGCTGCAATATCAGACCTATGAAGTTTCATTGAAAAAGGGAAAGCATATAGTAACAGCATCCTTGGGTAACGGTGGGTATAAAGGAAAATTTTCTCTTGATAATAAGGAAAATATTTACGGTGATAGATTTAAATTGATTTTGGAGTTGAGAGATCATAGAAAATTGATTTGCTCATCGGATGAAAGCTGGCAGGTCTCAAAAGGTTGTATCATTGAAAACAGTATATATGATGGAGAAATTTATAAGCCTTCTTTATACAAAGAAGAGGCTATCCATGTACAATTATTAGAGGGAGATTATGACAAATTACAAGAAAGACTTTCTCTCCCTTTAGTGGTGAAAGAAAAATTAAGGTAAAAGAGATTATACATACACCTGCAGGTGAGACGGTACTCGATATGGGACAGAATTTTGCCGGATTTATTCGCTTTTACTGCAAGGAACCTGCCAGAGTAGGATCCACTTACAGATGGGGGAAGTTTTACAACAAGGGAATTTCTACAGAGACAATTTAAGATCTGCAAAAGCAGAATACGTCCATATTTCGGATGGAATGGAGCGTTTTTTTTAACCGCATTTTACTTATTATGGTTTTCGGTATGTTAAGGTTACTGGGTTATCCGGAATTATTAATCCGGATGATTTTACTGGATGTGTACTTTACACCGATATGGAGATGACTGGTAGTTTAACTACGGATAATGAAAAGGTCAATCGATTAATATCGAATGCCCTTTGAGGACAAAAAAGTAATTATGTGGATGTTCCAACAGATTGTCCACAAAGAGATGAGCGTCTTGGCTGGAGGAATGCCAAAGCACAATGTAAATTATGAGACTATTGTTTTGATATGTAATTGGATTAATAAAATTACAAGTCAGTCGAAGGCTCAATGTTAATAAAACCACTGTTAAAACAGTGGTTGGCTAGATTTTAAGTGGTATAAAACTACGGAATATGTGCATAAATATGAAATTGAGATATTGAGAAAAGAAAACTCAATATCTTTTTTTACTTTACTTTATAGGAAACTTCGCCTCCGGCGAAGCCAGAAATTAAAAATGCCTGCCAAGAGGCAGGCGCAAAAACAAGATGATAC
>JBKEBP010000182.1:0-2474 GCA_047973235.1 Suipraeoptans sp.
TCATCAGACAGTCCATATCCCGGTGGTGGTGGAGCATCGGCGCTGACGGGAGCCCTTGGAGCGGCATTAGGTATGATGGTTACTAATCTTACTGTCGGCAAGAAGAAATATGCTGATGTAGAGGATGAGATTGTAGATATTAGAAGTAAATTGGAAATATTTAGGAATCGTTTGGTTGAGTTAACAGATGAAGATGCAAGAGCATTTGAGCCTTTATCAAAGGCATATGGTTTACCAAAGGAAACACAGGATCAGATTGCATATAAAGCACAGGTGATGGAAGAAGCATTATACACGGCGAGTGTGGTACCACTTGAAATCATGAAAACAATTTATGAAGTGATGAAGCTTCTGGAGGTGCTTGGAGAAAAAGGAAGTCGACTTGCATTAAGTGATGTGGGAGTTGGAATTCTTTTTGCAGATGCTGCACTTGAAGGGGCGTCATTAAACATTTTTATAAATACAAAAATGATGACAAATACTGAAAGAAAGAATGAGCTTAACTCAAAGGCAAATAGTCTGATATCAGATGGAAAATTTCTTAAAGAAAAAGTTTATAATAGTGTTAAATCGGAACTTAAATAGGAGGATGCAATGAGCGAATTATTAAAAGGAGCGGAAGTTGTAGAAGCACTAAAAGCAGAGCTATCAGAGCAGTCAGAACAATTGATTAAGAAGGGCATTATTCCAAGAATGGAGATATTACGTGTAGGAGAACGGCCGGATGATTTGTATTATGAAAGATCTGCAATCAAAAGAATGGAAAGTGTAAATATACAATGCCATGTTACGATTTTGCCGATGGACGTTAATCAGGAGTTGTTGGTAAAGACTTTTAGAGATATAAATGACAATCCTAAGATACACGGGATACTTCTTTTTAGGCCACTACCTGAGCACCTCGATGAAACCCCACTAAAAGAGATAATTAACCCGTATAAAGATATCGATTCAATGAGCCCGATAAATGCCGCAAAGGTGTTTATCGGTGATGAAAGTGGATATGCTCCTTGTACCCCGGAAGCGGTTATTGATATTCTCGATTATTATAATATAGAACTTGAAGGTAAAAATGTTGTTGTTATAGGGCGGAGCATGGTTGTTGGGAAACCTCTATCTATGCTACTGGTTAAAAGGAATGCGACTGTAACTATATGTCATACTAGAACAAAAAATCTTGCAAAAGTCTGCAGTGAAGCTGATATTCTGATAGCGGCCGCAGGTAAAGCAAAGATGATTTCTCGCGATATGGTTGGTGTTAATAGTATAGTAATAGATGTTGGAATAAATGTCGATGACGATGGGAAATTATGCGGAGACGTTGATTTTGATGATGTACAGGACAAAGTGAGATATATTAGCCCGGTACCGGGTGGTGTCGGTGGAGTAACGTCTATGGTGCTTGCTAAACATGTTATTAGAGGAACAAAATATTTTGAAACCAAAGAGTTGTAAAAAGAAAGAGGATGCTTAGACCTAGAGGTCTAAAGCATCCTTAATTGTGTAATAACCGGGTTTTTTATCTTTAAGAAACAGAGCACACTCACAAGCACCTCTTGCAAAACATTCAAAGCTATAGGAGTGATGAGTTATTTCAAGACGCTCGCCCATACAACCAAAGACAACGCTATGACTACTTGAGATATTGCCGGCGCGAAGAGAATGATATCCAATAGTTCCGGGTTCGCGTTTACCTGCACCGTGTCTTCCATATCTTGCAACTTCATCAAGAGTGGTATTTCTTGCATGTGCGATTATTTCACCCATCTCTTTTGAGGTACCGCTTGGTGCATCCAGCTTTTTATTATCATGCATTTCTACGATTTCTATATCAGCGTCATCATCCAATGTAGATGCAACTATTTCCAGAAGCTTGTTCATAATATTGACGAGTTTGGATGTATTAGCAGCGTATAAAACCGGTATTACATTTGCCGCTGTACAAAACAACTCTTTTTCTTCGTCATTGAACCCGGTAGTACCACATACCAGAGCCTTTCTATATTTTTTCGCAAGTTCAAGAACATACAATGAATATTCCTTTGTTGAGAAGTCGATAATAACATCGCAATTCTCAATAATAGATTCTAAGTCATCTGAAACAGGAACGTCCAAACGAGTGCCGGTCATTGCTACTTCGCCGAGGTCATTGCCAATATAGTTGCGACCTTTGGGAGCTACGGCACCGATTGGCTCGAGTCCTTCGATTTCTATAGCGGATTTTGTAATAAATTTGCCCATTTTACCCCTTGGTGCGGTTATGATTACTTTCATAAGTTACCTCCATTATATTTCGCTGATGTCGACAATTATATAATCGTTAATATGGCCTACTATGCATATCCATACTCCGCGTTGCTGCATATGGATATGAACGGCTACACGCCGTTCACAAGAGATATATATGAAACTTTAACAAGCAAGCTTGTAGTTTCGATATTCAGCTCGATTCCTCTTCGTTACATCTCGCTGAT
>JBKEBP010000215.1:0-1588 GCA_047973235.1 Suipraeoptans sp.
CAGCTATTGCTTCTACCTGATCTTTTTCGATATGTAGGAAAGATGCTATTTCAGCTTCATTTCCATCATATGCTTTCCCTGGATTGAAAACAATAGTATTTTCTTTTTTCGCATTTGCAAATTTTGCCTTTTCTTCTTCATTTTTCATGTAAGAAGGCATTAAAACAGCATCTGTTACAGCGATTCCTCCCTCTTTAGGCTCTCCGTTTTCAAGTTCTACGACTTCACCTATAAGAAGGTCTGTTTCTTTAGCATCTTCCTCTATCGCTTCGTATTTACCATAGTTAGCTTTGTAAGATGAGATTTGCTTATCTACCATCTCTTCATCTACAGCTATTTTATAGTAGTCTATTTTGTCTTTTTTGCTTAACGAAAGCTTGATTTCCGGAGCAAGGGCAATATCAAAGAAAAACTCATAGTCTGCTTCTTGAGCAAAGTCTATAGGTTGCTGTTTTTCTTGATTTGGGAGAGGTTCACCCAATACATTTAATTTGTTTTCCTGTATATAATTATATATTGCTTCTCCTACAAGTTTGTTTACTTCTTCTGCAAGTATTGATTTTCCATACATTTTTTTTACCATTCCCACAGGAACAGTTCCTGGACGGAATCCTGGTACATTGGCCTTTTTACGGAAAGTTTTGATTGATTCATTAACTTTTTCTTGATAATCGGCCTGTTTTACTTCTACTTTGAGAATAGCGTTTACACTATCTACATTAATTAGAGATGTATCCATCTTGAAGTTCTGTTATATATTAAATATGTAATTAATTCGGGTTGTACGACTTATAAATCTATGTATTATGTGTTTCATAGAAATTATTAAGCGCTGCAAAAATAGTTTTTATTATTCCAAAATTCAAATTTATTTTTCTTTTTCACAATTAATTATATTAAATAGAGATAAATTGTTTTTTAATAGGTAGTTAACTGGTAGTGTGCGATAAATGGCCTCTTATGTATACAATCTGTGATAGTCCTGATAGACGGTTTCTCCGAAAAAATATCACAAAATCAGTAAAAATGTTTATATTTGCTCTTATATAAATTTACGTTTTATTTAGGTATTCTAGGAATCAAAATAAATAATATGGTTAAAGGTAAGGGAGGGAGCGTTGATTTTGCTGAAAATATCCCTGATATTTGGTCACTATTGGACGAGAAAGAGCGAGAAATTATTAAGGTAAATATCAGAATCGTTGAGTTTAAGAAGAATGACATAATATATGCTGAAGAGGAAGAACCTAAAGATTTAATGTGCCTTATCAAAGGCAAGGTCAAAATCTTTAAGAACGGAGTCGGAGGACGTAGTCAGATTATACGTATGATCCGTCCTGTACAAAACTTTGGCTATAGGGCATACTTTGCGAGAGAACCTTATGTTACTAGTGCTTCAGCCTTCGAATCGTGCACTATTTATTTTATTCCTATGGGTCTGATTGAAAAATTGCTAATGAATAACACAAAATTAGCAATGTATTTCATTACTGAGCTTTCTACAGATTTGGGTATAGCCGATGAACGTGTGGTGAACCTTACTCAAAAACATATACGCGGACGTCTAGCAGAATCTCTTATCTTTTTA
>JBKEBP010000235.1:0-26082 GCA_047973235.1 Suipraeoptans sp.
TCTTACTTGCACAGGATTTGTTCGGTAATCCTGATATATTGTTGCTCGATGAGCCTACTAACCATTTGGATCTTGATGCAATTGCATGGTTAGAGGAATTCCTAATCAACTTTGATAATACAGTTATAGTTGTATCGCATGATAGATACTTCTTAAATAAGGTATGTACACAGATAGCAGATATCGATTACGGTAAAATCAAGTTATATGCCGGTAACTATGACTTCTGGTATGAATCAAGTCAGCTGATTATCAAACAAATGAAAGAATCAAATAAGAAAAAAGAAGATAAAATTAAAGAGTTACAGGAGTTTATTCAACGCTTTAGTGCTAATGCTTCTAAATCAAAGCAAGCAACATCAAGAAAAAGGGCTTTGGAAAAAATAGAACTTGATACTATGCAGCCCTCAAGTAGAAAATATCCTTATATTCACTTCAAACCAAACCGTGATATAGGAAATGAAGTATTAAGTGTTGAAGGACTAAGCCACACCATAGATGGTGAAAAGGTTCTCGATAATCTTAATTTCACATTAAATCATGATGATAAAGTAGCTCTTGTAGGAAGTAATGAAATAGCTAAGACTACTCTGTTTAAGATTCTCGCAGGAGAAATCGAGCCGGATGAAGGTACCTATAAATGGGGTGTAACTACATCACAAGCCTATTTCCCACTAGATAGTACTCATGAGTTTGACAATGACTACACAATCGTAGAATGGTTAACTCAATATTCCGATGATAAAGATGTCACGTACGTTAGAGGATTCCTCGGACGTATGCTGTTTTCCGGAGACGACGGAATCAAAAAAGTGAAAATTCTATCCGGAGGTGAGAAAGTTCGCTGCTTATTGTCTAAGATGATGATTTCGGGTTCTAATGTACTTATGCTGGACGAACCCACCAACCATCTTGATATGGAAGCAATTACCGCTCTTAACAAAGGATTAACTGATTTCCCGGGAGTTGTAATATTTACATCTCACGATCATCAGATAGTCCAAACTACTGCTAATAGAATCATGGAAATCGTTCCGGGTGGTAGACTAATCGATAAGATTACGAACTACGATGAATACTTGGAAAATGATGAAATGGCTAGAAAACGCCAGAAATATACTGTAAATACAGAAGAAGATTAGAAATTAGTAAAACCCTGAATAAATCGTGTTTTATCACATGACGATTTAGTTCAGGGTTTTATATTTTATGCCGGATATCCTATTTTCTTCTTAACTTTACGAAGGGTCTTATTAGAGAAATAGGCTGCCTTCTCTGCATTTTCTTTGATAATACCATCTAAATATGCTTTCTCACCACCAAGTCTGGCTACCTCGTCTTGTATTGGCTTTAGAACTGATACCACTGCTTCTCCTACCGCTAATTTGAAGTCACCATAGCCTTTTCCATCGAATTCATTCTCTACCTCTTTCGCTGTTTTACCGGTACATACACCATATATATCAATCAGATTCTTAATCCCCGGCTTATTATCATTGTATAATATTGAGCTTTCCGAATCTGTTACTGCTCTCTTACACTTTTTAATAATAACATCCGGTGAATCCATCATATATATACTGGCATTTGGATTTTCATCTGATTTACTCATCTTCTTTGTCGGATCTTGAAGAGACATTATCTTGGCGCCTGCCTTTCCTATATAAGGTTCCGGCACAGTGAACACATCACCGTAAAGGTTGTTAAAGCGAGTTGCTAAATCTCTAGTAAGCTCAAGATGCTGCATCTGGTCTATACCTACAGGTACAACATCCGCTTGATATAATAATATATCAGCTGCCATAAGAACCGGGTATGTAAATAGGCCGGCATTAATATTATCCTCATTTTTAGCTGATTTGTCTTTAAACTGAGTCATACGGCTAAGCTCACCCATATAGGTGAAGCAATTAAGTATCCATGCAAGTTCCGCATGTCCGCTTACATGCGACTGATAATAAATGCAGTTTTTCTTTGGATCAAGACCTGCCGCTATATATAATGTGAGTAATTCCCTGGAACGCTTCCTAAGTGTAGACGGGTCTTGTCTTACCGTAATCGAGTGCATATCAACCACACTATAAAAGCATTCATAGTCATCACTTAACGTAATCCAGTTCTTAAGCGCTCCTAGATAATTTCCAATTGTAAGATTACCGGTTGCCTGCATCCCACTAAATAGTACCTTCTTATCGTTTAACATTTCTACCTCCGTACATCCTTGTCCCATGACTCAAGTTCATCATCATAGTATACTTTATTTTCAAATATTATCTCCGGTTTTCCGTCCATAACCCGGACCTTTGTAACTCCGCAGTTCTTCGAAACACCATCGCCCCAGAACTTTGATATAGGTTCATTCTTGATACCATTCACAATAGAAGCTAGTGCTGCTCCATGGGTTGTAACCAGAATATTACCATCCTCATACTTCTTATCATTACATAGCTCAGTAATAAAATTGGAAGTTCTTTTCCTTACTGCATCAAATGTTTCGCCCCCGTTTGCCGGGACGAATCTCTGCGTATTATTAAAAAAGTTCGAAAAGCCTTTCGGCGGTTTGTGGTCTTTAGACGCAATAACACTAACCCCTTCTAATTCACCGAATGCCATTTCTTCTATTCGACCTTCTTTAACTATATCCGTGTCTTTTCCTTTAAGAATAATCTCAGCGGTTTCATAGGCTCGAATAAGCGGACTGGTAAAGCAAATATTAAAATCTATGCTATTTAAACCTTCCCGAGTCTTCTCAGCCAGATATTTACCGAAATCATTTAGAGGTATATCCGATCTGCCCTGTATTTTTCTAAGTTTATTCCAATTTGTTTCTCCATGTCTTACTAAATAGATTTCCATTTTTCACCTGACTTTACTTAAACCAATCTTTGATTTTAAACCACCATATTTCCAATAACACGATAATGATGCAAATAGCGATTATTACAATATACCCATATTTGCTTGCAAGCTCCGGCATATTCATAAAATTCATGCCGTACCAACCTGTGATAAGAGTTAGTGGCATGATAATTGTCGTTACTATCGTTAGTACCTTCATTATTTCATTTTGTCTAATATCTATTTGCGTATTATATAGTTCACTTAGCTGTGACGTGTATTCCTTTAATCTCTGCACATGGTCAAATAATCTGTCAGCTTTTTTAGAATAAATATTAAAAAGCCTCTCATGTACATCATCAACCATATTGAAGTCGTCTTCCACTACAGTATCCGCCATATCTATCAACTGTTGATAATATGACTGAAATGCAAGAAGTTCTTTTCTAACTTCCAGTATAGTATGTGGGAAATCCTTCTGCACTTTACCCAGTAATGACTCTTCAAGTCCTTCTAATCTCTCCTCATACTTTTGAAAATACATGGCATCATCTTTAATAATATATTCCAACAAATCAAAGAACACTCGAATAGACGAATTGCTTTCTCTGTACATATCTTTATAATCATCGAATTTTCTACTGATTCTATCTTTATCACCTATTAAATATAACTCATGCCTACTAACGAAAAAACCTACATTGTAGTCATTTTTTTTAGGGTCATCTTTTCTTGGTACAAAGAATCTGCCGGCCATGCATTCTTCTAGTAGTTCTATCTTACAGTTTCCTGTACTTGTTAGAGCTATTTTTATTCTCTTCCTATCAGCATGGTCTTCAATTTTCTTGGAAAACTCTTCATCACTAGTTATCTTTATAATATCACTCATATCTTATCTTCCTGTATGATAATATTTCCTCCATACACTTATCAAAACCAAGTCGGCCGCTATTTAAACATAGATCATAATTTCTCGCATCCCACCAGTTTTTACCGGTGTAATGTTTATAGTAATCGCCTCTATATTTATTCTTCTTTGCAATGAATTTGCGCATTTCACTATCAGTCATAGAATTACGTTCCATTGCTCTGCTAAAATTGAATTCATCATCAGCATATATAAATACACTCATAGCATTCTCATAATCCTTAAGTATAAAGTCAGCACATCGTCCGACTATAACGCAACTCTGTGTCTGTGCCAACCCTTTGATTACTTTGGCTTGGAAATTAAACAGATTCCTAGTTGACGTAAAATCATCAGAATCCGGTGGTATTAGACTCCCGTCATAAACATCGCTTTGAATCTTGAATAATTGTGAACCCTTAAGCTTCTCATCAGCTTGTGCAAATAGCAGCTCACTTATTCCGCTTTTATCAGAAGCCATACGCATTATTTCTCTGTCATAGAAACTAATGCCAAGTTCTTCTGCAATCATTTTACCAATAGTTCTGCCACCACTTCCGTATTCTCTTGCAATTGTTATTACAATATTTTTATTATCCATATCAAAAAACTCCTTTACTCTCCAAGGTATGCTTTTTTAATTGACTCGTCATGCATTAATTCCTGCGCATCTCCCGATAAAACAACCGAACCGGTTTCAAGTACATATGCCCTATCTGCTATTGAGAGCGCCTTCTTCGCATTTTGCTCTACTAATAATACGGTGGTTCCCTGCTTACTAACCTCTTCAATAATACTAAATATTTCATTTACAAATATAGGTGAAAGTCCCATCGAAGGCTCATCCATCACTATCATCTTAGGCTTACTCATTAAAGCTCTTCCCATAGCCAGCATCTGCTGCTCACCACCTGATAGGGTACCTGCTCTTTGAATCGTACGCTCTTTAAGTCTCGGGAATCTCTTATAAACCGCCTTTAGTGATTCGTCGATTTCCTTTTTATCTTTTCTGGTATACGCTCCCATTAATAGATTCTCATATACATTTAAATCCGCAAATATCCTGCGTCCTTCCGGTACATGAGCTATTCCCTTTTCCACAATTTTATGTGCCGGTATCTTAGTTATATCTTCGCCTTCAAACATTATAGACCCCGTTTTAGCTTTAAGTAGTCCCGTAAGAGTATGAAGCGTAGTTGTCTTGCCTGCTCCATTTGTTCCTATAAGTGCTACGACTTCTCCTTGATTAACGGTAAAGGAAACGTCTCTAAGTGCTTGAATAACACCATAATATACATTAATATCTGCAATCTCTAACATTGACATTATAATCCGTCCCCCTTATTCTCCTAAATATGCTGTAATTACATCAGGATTATTAAGTACATCTGAAGTCTTACCACTTGTTAATACCTGACCAAAGTTCAAGACCGTAAGCTCTTCACAGATTCCCGAAACCAGCTTCATATCATGCTCTATTAATAGTATCGTAATCTTAAAATGATTTCTTACAAACCTTATTGTATTCATAAGTTCCTTTGTTTCATTAGGATTCATTCCGGCTGCAGGTTCATCAAGCAATAATAACTTAGGATTTGTAGCAAGTGCCCTTGCTATTTCCAGTTTTCTCTGCATACCATAAGGCAAATTGCTCGCTAATAGTTCATACTCCTTATCCAAATCAAATACCTTGAGTATTTCTAAGGCCTCGGCATTCATCGCCTTTTCATTTTTGTAAAAAGACGGTAATCTAAATATTCCTTCAAATGTCGAATATTTGTATTTTTCATGAAGACCTGCCTTTACATTATCAAGAACACTCATTTCTTTAAATAAACGAATGTTTTGAAATGTTCTTGCGACCCCGGCTCTATTAATATTTATTGTTTTTAATCCGGTTATATCCTTCTCCTCTAGTTTAACATAGCCCTCATCCGGCTTATAAACGCCGGTCAGCAGGTTGAATACCGTTGTTTTACCTGCACCATTAGGACCAATAAGACCATATAGCTGGCCTTTTTTTATTTTTAAATCAAATCGATCTACCGCCTGTAATCCTCCAAAGGAAATACATAAATTCTTAACTTCTAAAGCACATACTTCACTCATCTATGCATCCTCCTTTTTCTTATTTTTAAGCCTCTGCGATTTAAGTTTCTCTACTATCTTTTCTCTAAATGTTATAGCTGCCGGTGCCCAGTTAAATAGCATCATCGCAATTAGAAGTACCGCGTATATTAGCATACGATATGTAGTTAATCCTCGAAGCATCTCCGGTAGTGCCGTAAGTATTACCGCCGCTATAATAGAGCCTCTTATGCTGCCTATACCACCAAGTACAACAAATACAAGAATAAGAATCGAAGTATTGTAGTTGAATATCTTAACTGTAAGCGATGACAAGTTATGTGAATAGAGAACGCCTGCTACGCCTGCCAAAGTAGTGGATATTCCAAATGCTATCATTTTATACTTTGTTACATTTAGCCCTATTGATTCGGCTGCAATCCTGTTGTCTCTAATAGAGGTAATAGCCCTGCCGGTTCTTGAATGAACAAGGTTTAAGACTATAGCCACTGTAATAATCAGCAGAATGACACCTATTGTAAATGTAGAATCTCTAGGTGTACCGGTGATTCCCAGTGCTCCATCAATTATAGTTTTGCCACCCTCGTCCATAACAAGAGGCTTTGAGCTGTCAAACGAAACATGAATACCACTTGAGTCTTTGCCAAGAGTAACTACATTGACAAGATTCTTTATTATTTCTCCAAAAGCAAGAGTTACTATCGCGAGATAATCTCCTCTTAGTCTAAGAACCGGAATTCCGATTAGAATACCAAATACACCTGCAACAACTGCTCCGATAATAATCGCTATTATAAATCTAAGCAAATCAGGTAGTGCATCTCCTACTAAATTTGAAAATAATGCTGAAGAGTATGCCCCAATACACATGAATCCGGCCTGCCCAAGACATAATTCACCGGAAAATCCAACTACTAGGTTAAGTGAAACAGCTGCTATTGCATACATACAGATTGGAACTAAGAGACCTTCTAATAGGCTTGAAATCTGTCCTGCATTAAGAAGTATCTGCATTATTAAATATGCTGCTATTATCATTCCATAGGTTATTGCGCTCTTTTTAGTTGTTTTATTAATGTTTTTAAATCTACTCATAATTATGCGCCCCCTAAACCTTTTCCTGAATATTCTTACCAAAAAGTCCTGTAGGTTTAACAAGGAGAACTATTATAAGAACTGAAAATACAATTGCATCAGCTATTTGTGATGATATATATGCCTTGCCGAGAATTTCGATTACTCCAAGTAAAATACCGCCTATCATCGCTCCGGGTATGGAGCCTATTCCACCAAATACAGCAGCTGTAAAAGCCTTAATACCCGGCATAGCACCTGTGTAAGGTGTTAATGAAGGATACGCCGTACAAAGCAGAACTCCTGCTATTGCAGCTAGTCCTGAACCTATTGCAAAAGTAAGAGATATCGTAGCATTTACATTAATACCCATGAGCTGTGCTGCACCCCTATCCTCTGACACAGCCTTCATAGCTTTTCCCTGCTTAGTCTTATTTACAAATAGTGATAACGCAATAACTAATACTACACTTGTTATTATAGTTATTATTGTCGTTGCGCTAATATTAAGCTTATCACCTGCTAACTTAAGTGACGGCAGGTTAATAATATCGGGGAAAGTCTTTGCTTCTGCACCAAATAATATGAGTGCGAGATTTTGCAGTAAGTAACTGACACCTATAGCAGTTATTAGAACGGCTAATGGTGATCCTGCATTTCTAAGTGGCTTGTATGCCACCTTTTCAATACTCATTCCCAATAGAGTACATACAATTACAGCTGCTACTATCGCAAAGGCAGGATGAAGTCCTGCGGATGACATGGAAAGTACAACCACATATCCTCCTATCATAATGACGTCGCCATGAGCAAAGTTAAGCATCTTTGCAATACCATAAACCATGGTATATCCTAGTGCAATTATGGCATATACACTACCAAGGCTTACTCCGTTTATTAAATAAGATATAAAGCTCATATAAAATCTCCTTTAGATTTAAGTTTACAAAGATATATTATATCACACTTCAGTGTGATGTAGTAGCTTTTTTGCCAATAATATAAAGACGAGTTTCCTTGTCATTCATAGCTTTTTAGCTTATAATCTAAGAAAATATAATCAGGTAATTGTCACTCAATTACCATAATCAAAATAAGGAAAACATTTTATGAATAAATCAAAATCGACACTTAATAACCATATGAAAATTCCTTGGCACGATTACACACAAAATAAAGATAATTCACTTTTAACTGAATCATCCTTAAATGAGAAGTCTGCTATTATCGGTCGAACCGGAATTATGCTGCTATCCTGCGGAACAGGTGCATGGCGTGTTCGAAGCTCCATGAATTCTCTTTCAAGAACCCTTGGAATTACCTGCACTAGCGACATAGGGTTACTTGCAATTCACTACACCTGCTTTGATGGAAATGACAGTATCACCCACACTATTTCACTCCCTAACGTAGGTGTAAATACCGCTAAGTTATTTAAAATGGAACAATTCGTAAAGAATTTTTCGAAGAATTGTCTGGAAATGACGGGATATGATCTACATCTTCAATTAGATGAAATACAAAATGCTAAGGGTTCTTATTCACCACTTATACATGGATTGGCTGCAGCTATTGCCTGTGGTGCATTTACCTTTTTACTTGGTGGTGGACCTCTTGAAATGTTTTGTGCTTTTATCGGAGCGGGCGTTGGAAATTATATACGCAACCAGTTAATAAAACACGGATTCACCTTATCACTTTGGGTGTCTGCGAGTGTTGCTTCTGCATGTGTTACATATGCAATAGTTATTGCACTTTTAGAAAGATTCCTAAGTGTTTCAACAATACATGAAGCCGGATACATCTGTGCCATGCTATTTATTATCCCCGGATTTCCATTTATTACAAGTGGAATCGACATGGCCAAACTTGATATTCACTCCGGTCTGGAGCGATTAGCAAATGCCTTTATTATAATTATAATCGCTACCTTTGTAGGGTGGATTACTGCAATTATACTTGGGATTCAACCCGGTGAATTCACACCTTTGGGATTAAGTATGATTACTCTGCTGATACTCAGATTCGTTATGAGCTTCTTTGGAGTATTCGGATTCTCTATTATGTTTAACAGTCCCGTTCCACTAGCTGCAACAGCCGGTATAATAGGTGCTTTTGCCAATACCCTACGCTTATCATTAGTCACCTTAGTGGATTGTCCGCCTGCCGCTGCTGCATTTGCAGGAGCATTTCTCGCCGGGCTAATAGCTTCACTTATTAATAAGTTCAGCGGATACCCGAGAATATCACTAACCGTCCCTTCCATAGTCATCATGGTACCCGGACTATACTTATATAGAGCAATTTATGACTTCGGTATCGGATCTATCAGTGACGGCAGTTACTGGCTTATATCCGCACTTATGATAGTTGTGGCACTACCATTTGGGTTAGTGTTTGCTAGGGTATTGACTGATGGTGGGTTTCGTAGATGTGACTAGGGACTCGTTACTTTTGCATAAATGATAAAAAGAAGTGCCATAGAGAATGTAAACATTCTTATGGCACTTCCTTCTATATTTAGCTTGATTTATCTTGGTTCTAAGTTACATCATTTTATAAACGCCGTCTTCTATTATGACTGCTTTTGGTTCTTTGTTAGGCTCTCCGCCTTCTTGCCATCTGATATCTCCTGTGAGACCTTTTACTTCGATATTAAGCATTGAAGGTGAAAGTGCATCACATATGTCAGAAACATTCATGTCTGTTGTTACTTTTGCATCTTCTGCCGCTGCTTTGATAGCATATATCGCATCATATGCATCAGCTGCAAACTGAATCGGAACTGCGCCATCATAAGCATCTTTGTATGCTGTTACAAAGTCTTGTGTTTGCTCATCCTCTGCATTAGCATCGAATGGTGTAAGTAACATTGTTCCTTCTGCAAGGCTTGTATCGAAGCCATCCATTGAAAGAATTCCGTCAAGTCCATCACATCCGAAGAATGTAGGAGCATAATCCATATCAGATGCTTGCTTTAATATAAGTGAAGCTTCTGTGTAATAGATTGGTAAGAATACTAATTCTGCACCTGCATCTTGTGCTTTTTGAAGTTGAACTGAGAAGTCTTTGTTACTATCTGCTGTAAAAGCTTCAGCTGATACGATGTCAATACCTTGTGATTCTGCTTCTTTTGCAAAGTTATCGTATATTCCCTTTGAATAAGCATCTGAACTATCATAAATAGCTGCTACCTTAGTTGCAATTTTATTCTCACCGATATACTCTGCAGACTTAGTTCCTTGCTCAGGATCTGAGAAACATAATCTAAATGCATTATCTCCACTGATACAATCAACAGCTGTTCCTGATGGTGTAATTAGGAACATGTTATCATCTGAAGCTTCTGCTTGAACAGCGATACAAGGTGTTGATGTTACTGTACCCATGAGCATCTGCATGCCCCAATCCTTAAGTGTATTATAAGCATTAACTGATTTCTCTGCATCATGTACGTCATCTTCAAACTTGAATTCAATTTCCTTGCCGTTTATTCCACCAGCTTCATTGATTTCTTTTACTGCAATTTCTGCACCATTTTTTACCGCTATACCATATGTTGCTGCGTCTCCGGTAATAGGACCAATTCCACCAATTTTAAATGTGTCTGCTGATTCACTATCGCTTCCGCTATCACTATCACTGCTGTCATTGTTTCCACCACAAGCTGCCACCATTGTCATCATAAGTGATACAACGATTAATAGGCTTGCAATTCTCTTAAAACTTTTCATAATAATTTTTCCTCCCTATTTCTTTGTAATTACTTTTTTTATATTACAGAGAAATAGGGGGTTTGTCAATTTAAATTCAAGGTATTAAGCAAAGAACTGTTCTAAGTACCTCTTGCTTTGCTTAAGTGCTCCCAGTTTGTCATCATGACTTCCTTCAAAGGCTTTATCTTCTATTTCTATACAGCTATATCCCGTATAACCAATGTCTGTGAGCGCACTAATGTATTTGCTCCAGTCTACATCTCCAAGTCCGGGAATCTTCGGTATCATATAATCTAGTGGATATGCCATTATTCCACATTTCTTCAATTTGTTATCTAATAATTTAATGTCCTTGTAATGAACATGGAATATCTTATCCTTGAACTCATAAATCGGTGATATATAATCCATCATCTGCCATACAAAATGTGATGGATCGAAGTTAATTCCCAAGTTATCATATGGAAGAATCTCAAATACCCTTTGCCATATATCCGGTGAAGTCATTAGATTCTGTCCTCCCGGCCACTGTTCACTTCCGAATAGCATTGGGCAATTCTCTATTGCAATTTTAACACCAAGAGACTTTGCCATATCAAGGATCGCCGGCCATACATCTTCTACTATCCTCAAGTTTTCCTCTACCGTCTTATTCTGATCACGTCCGATGAATGAAGTGACCATATTAATATCGAGTTTATGACTCGCCCTTATTACCGCACGGAGGTGATCAACTATCTGGTCTCTTCTCTCCACATTTGGTTCTAAAGTATTTGGATAATAAGCAAGTGACGATATTTCAACACCACTTTTCTTACAGTATGCTTTGACATAACTTACCTTTTCATCATCCAAGTTCTCTACATCCAGATGACAAACTCCGGCATATCTTCTCTCAGCCTTTCCGTTTGGCCAACACGCCAGTTCAACGCAGCCAAAACCAAGCTCCTTGGCAGTATCTATTACATCCTCAAACGAATCTTCATCTAAAATTGAACTTACAAATCCCATTTTCATTTTAATCGACCCCCTTTCCGTTAGGCAGCGTTATGTTTTACGTGACTACTGCCAATATATGTATGTACTAGTTTTTGTTTAAGTTTAGGGCCAGCAATCTGTACCATAATTACTATAATTAAGATAATCCCCTTAATCGCATCATTTATAAGTGAATCCATCTTAAGCGCTATTATAATCTTATCTATAATAGTATATGACATTGCACCGAACAAAATTCCAAGGAATTTTCCTTTGCCGCCTTGCATTGCTATACCACCGAGTACTACCGAGGCTATTGCATACATCTCATAACTTCGTCCCGTAGTTGCCGGGTCAGCAGATGCGTTCATTGAAATCCATAGAAATGCACCTAATCCCGTTAATAAACCTGATAATGCGAATACACTTACCCTTATAAGGCTAACATTTATGCCTGCCATGTGCGCTCCAATATCATTACTGCCTATGGCATATACCTTCTTACCGTATTTTGTTGAAGTACTAAGATATACAAGTGAAATTGTCACTACTATAAGAATAATTCCTACAATAGGTATTGTAGCTATTCTTCCGTTTCCAAAATCATATAATGGCTGATATGAGCTGTTATCATGTATCATTTTGTAGACCGAACTACCTTGACCGATTAACTTTTTATCGATCTTCTGACAATAGTATTGGGCAAATGATCTAAATATCAACATAGTTGCAAGAGTTACTATAAATGACGGTATTTTAACTGCACCAACCAGTAAACCATTAATGAGTCCACATACCATTCCAAATCCAACTGCAAACAACAGTGTAATAACTATGCTGTTAGTCATGTTGAAAATAACTACACTAAATCCGGCATCAAAGGCCAGAAGAGAACCTACAGATAAGTCGATATCCCCTGTTACTATAACAAGTCCCATACCTACTGCCATTACTCCAATAACAGCCGAATGTCTGAATATATTCATCATGCCACCCCAAGTAAGCCCATTACAGGTAATAGCATATATAACAAAAATTACTAAGAAAACTATGATAAAACTAAATTCTCCCATTATTTTTGAAATCTTCTTTGGTGTATGTTTAGATGTATTGCTTTTCACTGTAATTTCCTCCTTGTTTTTCAATAGCATTGGTGGAATATAGCATCACTGTCTTTTCATCTATTTTATTATGCTCTAACGTTTTAATAATTGTACCATTGTAAAATATGTGACATACATCAGCAATTTTCTGCATCTCCGGTATTTCCAGTGAGTTAAAAAGTATAGTTTTTCCTTTATCAGCAAGTTCCAGAATAAGCTTATATATCTCTTGCTTTGCACCCACATCGATTCCCTGCGTCGGATTATCCAGAAGCAAAATATCTGCTCCGGTATTAAGCCATCTTGCAAGAAATACCTTCTGTTGATTTCCTCCACTAAGAGAAGTTATTTTTTCTGAGCATTTTTCCGCTTTAATGTTTAACAGCTTCTTATATTCCATAAAGTTTTTCACTTCTCTTCGTTTGTGAATATGCATTCGCAGGCTGGAAAGCGTATGTTCTGATAAACAAGTGTTATCTAATAAAGACATATCCGGTATAACTGATGTTTCCTTTCTATTGGATGGAAGCATTGCGACTTTGTGCTTCATCGCATTATGGATTGACTCATGTTTAATCTTTTTTCCATGTATATATATCTCTCCACTAGCTGAACGAGTTGCTCCAAACATACATTGAAGCAGTTCACTACTTCCTGAACCTTGTAGTCCGGTAATTCCGACTATCTGTCCTTTTTTTATTGATAAATTTACATCGTGGAAACCATCTCCGGAAAGATTTCTTATTTCAAATACAGTATCACTAAGTGAGCGAATCTTATATATGTCCTGGTTCTTATATGATTCTCCAACCATAGCCTTCGTAACATCTTCAGGTGTAGTATCTTCCACTCTTCCTGTAGAAATAAGTTCTCCATTTCTTAGAATTGTATAATTATCAGCAATTTTGAATATCTCCGGCATCTTGTGAGAAATGAATATAAACGAAGTTCCCTTTTGCTTTCTCTTTCTGATTATGTCAAATAGATGATCTATCTCATCATTTCCAAGCGCCGTAGTTGGTTCATCCAATATCAACAACTTTGCTTTAAAGAATAACGCTTTAGAAATCTCCAGCAATTGCTTTTCACTGGTTTTAAGATTACCTACCGACTCAGTTGGATCTATTAACACACCTAATTCTTCGAATAAACTTCTTGTTGTTTCAATCATTTTCTTTTTATTCAATTTACCAAGGGCATTCGTATATTCCCGGTCAAGGAAAATATTTTCGAATACCTTCAAGTCATTAAACAAATTTAGCTCTTGGTGTACGAATGCAATACCACTCTTCTCTGCTTCTTTAATCGATACATGCGATGTTTCTTTTCCATCTATAAATACACTTCCGGTGTCACGTGGATAGACACCGGCTAGTATATTCATTAATGTGGATTTTCCTGCACCATTTTCTCCAAGCAGTGCATGAACTTCTCCTGGCTCAAGCTTTAAACTAACATCCTTTAGTACCTGTACTGTATTAAATGATTTATATATGTGTTTCATTTCTATTAAGCTCATACTTGCTCCATTTCCACATCTATATTTAGAATGATGGATATTTGTCTACGTTGTCCTTCGTTACATTCTCGCAGGCAATAACATGGTCCTGAGTAACATCCTTTTTGTTAAGATGATCTACCATATCCTGAATAGCTGTTTGAATCATAGATGGGCTATATGTTACTGACATGATTCCACCAACATTTGTTGCTATATCTTTAAACGAATCACCCCTAATAGCTGCATATAATTCTTCAAGGCCACCACAACCTGTAATAAATGGTTTGTTATTAACAAATTCCGTCTTAGTTGCGTCATCAATACCACCACCATCTAAGGCTTCAAGTCTTCCCATTGCTAACTCATCATCTTCGGCATAAAACCATTTTATTCCTGCATTAGATTTATCACCCATTAATGATTCAAATGCTGTTTTAGTATCTGAACGGCTCCAGTTCATTGCACCTGAATATGTTATCTTTTTTAGATCCGCATCTGACCATTTGTCTGCATCATCAATCTTCTTACCTGCGAATTCAACCTGACCTGTTAAATACTTAGTAAATCCACCGTTACGAAGTGTTGTTACGGAAGATGTATCACCTTCATATACATATACAGGGTCACCGGGTTTTAATCCTTGCTCTACAAAGTACTCTGCAGCTCCTGCACCGATACCCTCGTTATCACCTTTTACATTAGAAACAGCTTTATCTTTGACCCCGTCTATAATACGATCAAATTCAACAAATGGAATATCTGCATCTGCCAATTCCTGAATTGCTGATTCTACGGTATCATCAATTGGCTGTATAACTACGGAGATGTTCTTCTCACCTTTAGAAATAATATCCTCGATATTGGTTATTTGCTCTGCTGCATCTGCTGATGTTATTAACTCTGCTTCATACTTTCCATCACCGTTAACTTCTTTGATTTTTTCCTTTGCAAACTTTGCAACTGAACCTGTCCAACCATGATCCTCAGGTGCTGTCAGCACATAGATATGGCTCTTCTCTGCCTTCTTGTCACCACTTTCCTTACTTTCTGATTTAGCACCACCGCATGCTGCAAGGGATAATACCATAGCAGACACCATAAATACGGTTAGTACTTTACGTAGTAGGTTTTTCATCTTCTTCTCCTTCTTTCTTGTAATTTATTTTCATTGTAAAAATTATTGAACGTCTTTATATCTTGACAGTTCTTCCTTCATTACTAGAGTCTATCGCAGCAAACACAGCTTCCATAGTATTAAGAACTGTTTCGCCGGATACGCTCGGTTTTCTATTATGAGTCAATGCATCTACGAACTCATCTATTATTCCTGATTTCGTTTGGTTATCATTCGTCTGGATTTTATCGACCTTATAGAAATCCTCTTCACCCACCTTCTTATCCACCTCAATTGAATATGCCGGGTTTCCGAAAATTTTCATTATTCCTTTAGTTCCATAAATAATAGTTGAATTATCCTCATGTGCATAATACGTCCAACTTGAAGTCATCGTACCTATTACTCCACTAGACATCTGATATATACACAATGCGTTATCATCTAGGTCAATTAATTCGCCTTCGCTATTTCTCTTATCCAACGTTACAAGCTTACCTGTGACTTCCACAATATCATCGTCGAGCAGAAATCTAATAAGATCCGTCTTATGTACTCCTAAATCTGCCATAGCACCCATTGAAGCCTTCTTTTTATCAAAGAACCAGTTATTTTTACCTTTGTCTATACTCCAGTTCTCCGGCCCACCATGGCCAAAGGTAGTTTTAAATGTTAGCGCCTTGCCTATTTCTCCTGCTTTAATCAGCTCCCTAGCTCTTATATGAGTTCCTACAAAACGTTGATTTTGACCGATCATCAGGAACTTACTATTTGATTTCGCTGCTTCTACCATCTTTCGACAATCCTCAATGTTTGTTGCCATCGGCTTTTCACACAATACATGCTTCCCCGCCTTAAGTGCTTGTATGGTAATATCTGCATGTGCGTTATTCGCGACACAAACGCTGACCGCATCAATATCTTTTTCGTCCAACATCTTATCTAAGCTTTTATATGCTTTACCGCCATGAACTTTCGCCAGTTCACTCGCTCTGTCATAGTCATAATCATAATATCCCTCTATAGTCACAGCATTATTATCTAAGTATTCCGGGATATGTCGAACCTGCGCTATCTTGCCGCAGCCTATTATTCCTACTTTCATTTTCACACCTCCAAGTTATAGGTATGTTAGTCCTTAAATAATTCATTTTCAAGACTTCGCGACATTTTCGTATGATTGCTTATTATCTCAATTCGAAATATGTCAAGCTGCACATAAAATGAAATAAAATGCTGAAAACTTTTCAATATCATGAAACGATGTTGATTTTTTGAAATACAGGTATATAATGTGTTTGTCATTAATATATAATTGCAAAGGTTGAAACGAAATGAAACGAGAGAAAATAACTGTATCGAAAATAGCAAAAGAAGCCGATGTTTCTCCTGCCACTGTCTCAAGAGTAATGAACCACCCTGAGATAGTTCACAACTCTACAATTACTCAGGTAGAAAAAGCAATGGATACACTTGGGTATAGAATAGAGCAAAGATCCTACGTATCACAGGTTGATCAGCCTATTATTGTACTTAATATCCCTAGTGTGGGAAATGACTTTTACCAGGAAGTTATACGTGGTGTTCTAACTTCCGCTAAAGCACATGGATGTCAATTGTTGACCTATCAATCCCCACTAAACAAAAGCTCAGTTAGGAGTTTCTGTAATCTTTTAAAACGCGTCAATGCCTCGGGCACAATATTACTTAACCGCCTTTCAATAGAGTCATTGGAAGAAATTCACTCTGTTGTCCCCTTAGTTCAATGCTGTGAATATAATGAAGATGCATCTTATCCTTATATAAGTATCAATGACTATACAGCCGCAAAAAATGCCACAAGATATCTCATATCTTGTGGCTGTAATAAAATCTCTTTACTTAATGGACCTGCTTCTTTCAAATACTCTATCAAAAGGAAAGCCGGATTTCTAAGTGCTCTTGCTGATGAAGACCTCTTCATTCCCCAAAACTGGATAGTACAGTTGCCGGAGGTCAGTTTTGACATGGCGTATTCTGCAACATGTCGACTTCTTAATAGTGAGACACGCCCTCATGCTTTTTTTGCAGTATCAGACGTCTTCGCCGCTGCTGTAATAAGTGCATCTAAACGTTTTCACTTGAATGTTCCGAATGATATTATGGTTATCGGCTTCGACAACATTGAGCTCTCCAGGATAATAACTCCACAGATTACAACAGTAAATCAACCATGTTTCAATCTGGGATATTCTGCTAGTGAATCATTAGTTGAAATGATGAATCAACCCGACTACCCGTCCAGTTCTTTACTACTGGAAACTGAGTTAGTTGTTCGAGAATCAACTATACGAAAGTGGTAAATCCCCAAGATGTCTATATGCGTGCTACACCGCTCTTTCTTGCTGCCTCAGCCACTGCCTCAGCCACTGAATCAGCTACTTCTTTATCCAGTGCACTCGGAATTATATACTCTGCACTTAATTTGTCATCGGTAACGAATGATGCTATAGCCTTTGCTGCAGCAATTTTCATCTCATCATTAATATCTGATGCACGTACATCCAAAGCTCCCCTAAAAATACCGGGAAACGCAAGTACATTATTAATCTGATTTGGAAAATCACTTCTGCCCGTTCCAACAACAGCTGCGCCTGCCTTTATTGCAATATCAGGCATGATTTCAGGTGTTGGGTTTGCCATAGGAAATAGTATCGGATTATCATTCATGCTTTTAACCATGTCAGAAGTTACACATCCCGGTGCAGACACACCTATAAATACATCCGCTCCTACGAGCATGTCAGCAAGACTTCCGCTTTTTTTATCAGGATTAGTAATATGAGCCAATTCCTCTTTCTCAGGATTTAGACCTGATCTGCCTTCATATATCGCACCTGTCCTATCACACATAACAACATTTTTAAGACCCATAGAAATCAAAAGTTTGATAATTGCGATTCCGGCAGCACCGGCACCACTAGTTACTACATTGATTTCATCTATCTTCTTATTTGTCAATTTAAGTGCATTAAACATCGCTGCTAATGTCACTACTGCCGTTCCATGCTGATCATCATGAAATATCGGAATATCGCATCTTTCCTTTAATTTCTTCTCTATTTCGAAACATCTGGGTGCCGATATATCTTCCAGATTAACACCTCCGAAACTTCCGGCCGTCAATGCCACTGTATTAACAATATCATCAACATCATTAGACCTAATACAAATTGGAAATGCATCAACATCTGCAAAAGCTTTGAACAGTGCACATTTTCCTTCCATAACCGGCATTCCTGCCTCGGGGCCAATATCTCCAAGACCAAGAACTGCTGACCCATCAGTAACAACAGCTACCAGATTACCTCTTCTGGTAAGTTCGTAGCTCTCATTCACATCCTTTTGAATAGCTAAGCAGGGTTCTGCAACACCCGGAGTATATGCTATAGATAAATCATCCTTCGTATTTAAAGGTACCTTCGTACCAACTTCAATTTTGCCTTTCCATTCTCTGTGCTTCTTCATTGCTTCTTTTGCGTAATCCATAGTAGCTCCTTTCTTTTCTAATCATTACATATTATGGCACAAAAAAAGACTAGTAACAATACCTTATTCGAACGAAGCCTGATTAGCATAATTTACAGCAACATATGTCTTCCCTCTATTAATCGGAACACCTTCGCCCGTCTCTCTATCCGCAAATGAAAGCCTACTCCATTCATTGTTCTCTGACTTCCACCAAGCAATCTTCTTCATAGTTCCATTAGATATATAATAACCTACTGCGTCATGAGATCCGTCCCAATCAATGTCCTTGTGTCCGACTTCATCTCTAACAGTTATACTTGTCTCTAAAACTAATACATTCTTAAAGCTTAGCTGCTCATTTGTTTTAGCGTCGATTTGTGGTGATCCATTCATATTCTTTTTATATGTTTTAGTTGCTTCATCATATGTAAACTGTGAACTCTGCGCACCAAAGTTAATATTTACGCTAGTACACTTTTCTTCACCGGCCGGTTCTTCCTTATTTACAGGGTTAAAATAAAATGCTCCGCCTTTAAAATCATCCCCAAGTTCCAGTCTCTTGCCTTCTGACTGAACAACATTTGCAAACTTGGTACCATCAAAGTAGCCCGTATGCTCGAGAGCATATCCCTGATTTAGCTTGTCCTGATCTCTTCCGAAGAATCCTCCGGCTCCACTAATACCATCATATCTGTCAAGACCAAGAGCATCGAAGTATTCATCCATGGAATCGTCCTTACCCCAATGTACTAAGAACGCATCAAAGCCGGTAGCATATGACGCGAAGTAAGATCTAAGGCTTCTGATTGGACATATCTGTGGAATCTGAGTATAATCTCCATACATAGCCATAAGTCGCGTATTATCAGCTTCAACAGGAATTTCAAATATTACATCCGCTGCTGATATGCCGTATTGAGGCATTGCCTGAGGTACGTTATTAACCATAACGGCTACCGGTCTCTTACCTATTGCTTCATCTGTAAGTGTACCAAGTCCTGTTAAAACATTCATATTAGCCGGTTCCGGCTCTTCCTTATCCTCTTCCGGTTCAGGTTCTTCTACCTTTTCCACCTTCTTAGGTTCTTTCTTTGGTTCTTCTGCTACTTCTTTTTTATTCATCGAGTATACCGCCACTGATGCTGCCGCTATCAGAACAACAACAAGTACTGTTATTACTATTTTTTTTACTAATGACTTATTCATTACCATCATCCTTCCCTAAAAACCTTCCAACCTATTATAGTCATATAAATGCATAAATGCAAATACAAACGGTGTCGCTATAACCAGTGGATACGCATACCTAAAAAGCATTGCCGGAGCCAGTATTAGCGTTAGCCATAATCCCAGCAACAAGGCAAGGGGTATAAGCAGTCGATACCGTCTTTCATATATAAGTTTAACTATCGCAAAGCAAATAATCCAGAACATTATACCCGGGCTAAACAGCAGTGAATATAGTGGTATGTTTTGTTCGGACACATTATTTACAAAGTACTCAAATCTCTCTGAAAGCTTAGGAAATAGCGTTGCTCTGCCGATTTGCTTATACATCTGTGAATTAGGTACTACACTTACATCAGTATTATAATAATCCAGATACGGAAAATAAGTTCCGGGATCCGGATATATCATATCCGTATACCAGTATCCGATAGATAAACTTGCCCATGCATCTATATATATTCCCGGGTTATCTAGCCCTATGCGAATCCATAGTTTTATAAACTCTGCTTTATCCGATTCATATAATGTCTTATTAAAAGTATTTTTAGTATTATCCGAGATTCTGGGAACATATCCTCTCCAATCAGGTACGTATTCTTCTATTAGCTGCTTATCTTCATCTGATATATTTTCAGGTGCATGGTTCATGGCTCTAGATAGCTGCTGGGCCGGCACATTTATAGTTTCAAGAGAGTACGAAGATTCAACACCTATTAAACCGTAAATAGGGCCCGTATATACATTCCAAATTAGAATCACAGCACATGAAATAATAAGGCTCTTTACCCTGTATCCCTTCCCGATTAATAAAACAAGTATAACTGCTAATACCATGAAGGAATATATACCATTATTCTTTAATGCACACATTAGAAATACAAGCAGTATGTAGCTCGTCATACTCCTTTTACTTTTGAAGAACTTTTCCTTATTTTGTACCAGATCATAGGTTCTTATAAATACCAGAAATATAACTCCGGCAAATAGTGTGTCCTTGGTAGCTGCAAATGATAAAATAATATTATAAGGAATGACGGCAAAGCAAATGGCAACAATAATTCTAACTACATCCGGCAATAGTCCTTTCATCCTCTTAATCATGTAAGTGAATATCCCAGCCATTATAGTCATCTGAATAAGAGAATATATGCATCCTCCTATCTCCGCTGATCCAAATACACTTTCTCCAAGTTTAACCAAACCGCCCAGTATATATGTATGAAGCACCGGATGATGTGATGTCACAGGCCCTGATTCTATGTATTGAATCTGGTAGATGCTATCATATGCAAATACACCCGGGTAAGACGCCATAAGTCCTATACCCCATACAGCGATTATCAGTATGTACACTATTATCAAGAATCTCTTTTCATTACTTGTAGCCTTCATACAAACAGACTCTATATAAGTGCCTCTGAGTTTATCAACCCATGAATCAAAGTAATACATGCACAATCCCGTAGCCGATACTGCAATAATGCTAAATCCCAATATCCCAAAATACGTAGAAGGTCTAAGAAATGCTATAGTGTCATCATTATAAAGTTGCTTTCCAAAGACCATTGCCACGGAGAAAAGGAATCCAAAAACAGCCGATATAATCACTAGTCTTCTATTCTTGATTTTCCAAAAGGCCTTGATTAATAGGAATATCCCAACAGATACTACTATCATCAAAACACTTACAGATAAATCGCGTCCACTATCTGAGGTTTTAAGTACCTGATCCAGTGACATAGTAGCAATTAATGAGAATATGGCCATAATCACATTTATCATAAGCGCACCTCTTTTCTAGCTATACCAAGCATGATAGGAATACTAATCATAGCCGGGTACATATAGCAAAGAAGTACCACCGGTGAGAATATAAGCGTAATCCATAGTCCCAATCCAAACGACAATATAACCAACACCTTGTAGTCTCTCTTATAAATCACAAGCACTATAAGAAGTGCTATTATCCAAAAAGCAAATCCGGGGCTGAAAATTAATGATAATACCGGAATCCTCTGAAAATTCGTATCATAAGCAAAGCTTCTTAGAATCTTGCTAAGAGCCGGTATATATGACTTCTGCTCTAAGTATGTATACTCTCCCTCTGGATAAACGGCAGCAGGCTTTGAATTATCATACTCTATATACGGATGATATGCGCCCTCATATGGGTATACACTATCAGGATACCAGTATCCAAGCGTAAGCGACGCCCACTCTTCCAAGTACATCGTCGTATTATCTATTCCTACTCTAAGCCACAGTTTAAGAAACTGTACTTTATCAGCATTATATAGCTCTGTGTTAAAACCGTTTTTAACATTATCAGATATGCGTGGCTCGAAGTATTCATATAGTGGCATATACTCCTTAGCAAGTTCCAGGTCTTCATCTGACATTCCCTCCGGATTACTTACAACCACCTTACATAGCTGCTGTATAGGCACTGATAGCATCTCCGCATCTGCACCCTTATCAACACCTAGCACGCCATATATAGGACCCGTATAAAGCAGCCAAATACCTACAACGCATACCGAAATGAGTGCAAATCTAATTCTTGTCTTCTTCCGCAGTACTATTACTGCGACAACCGCCATAAATATATATGCGTATATACCATTATTCCTAAACGCACACATTAGAAATGTGAGTATTATATATACTATGCAATCAAATGTCTTTACATTCTCGAATTTTATAAGATCTACACTCTTGATAACTACTATGACAAATAGTCCTGCAAATATCACATCCTTCGTAGCACTAAATGAAAATAGTATATTATACGGAACAAATGCAAAGAAAATAAGCACTAACACTCTGCATACTTCGGGTATAATTCCTTTAAGTCTCTTAATATAATACGTAAATATCCCCGTCATTATTATCATCTGTAACAGTGAATATATAAGCATACCGGCTTCTTCACTTCCAAATACATTTCTCCCCAGACTAATAAGACCGCCCAGCAAATACGTATGTATAATCGGGTGATGAGAAGTCACTTCGCCCGTTGTATACATATGCATCTGGAATATGCTGTCATATGCATATATCCCCGGATAAGTTGCGAGAAGGCAAATGAACCATACTACGAGTATAAGCACAAATGAGATAATAAGAAATCTAGTATCAGTTCCGTTTTTACCGGATATCAGTTTCTTTAATCCAGCTTCCGGCTTAGAACCTGCGATATAATCGAATACCTTGTCATAATAATAGAGAAATGCTGCCACAAGAGCCGCCATAAACGGTGTGAGAAGAACCGTATTTACTGCTACACTAGTTAGACCTGCAACTGCATCGTATTCCTGTATGCCGCGCCCGATAATTAGAAAAGCAGAAAAAAATAATCCCAAAACTAACGAACAGATAGTTAGCCTTCTGTTCGTTCTTGGAATCATATGGAAGTACAAGAAACACACCCCCACAAATATTAAAATTGATACAACACTTGCTGCCACACCTCTATGCCACGTGATCACACCACAAAGTGCATACGTAGATAGAAATGCAAATAAGATGATAAGTGCTTTTCCTCGTTTGTTCATGTTAGTTTTCTCTTGATAACTTCTTCCTTCTAGCATCACTTGCTATAAGTCTCATCTCAAAGTCCTGCCTATTCTTTTGAACTATGGACGAAAGTATAAGTCCCGTAAAGAACGAGATTAATGCTGCTATATATACAAACCCACAAACTATTAATGTCGGAAAGTTCGGTACCAATCCGGTTTGTGCATACGTTACTAATACAGGAATCATAAATGCAGTACTAATAACTACTAGCAGTGCTGCAATTATAGAAAAGAATGCCTGTGACTTATACATCCTAAATAGTCTAAGTATAGTAAATATAACCTTCATACCGTCCGAGTAAGTATTAAGCTTAGATTCACTGCCATCCGGACGATCTCTATAATCTATAACGACATTCTCTACTCTCATATTCTTATCAAGGGCATGAATACTCATTTCAGTCTCTATCTCAAATCCTTTAGATAATACAGGGAATGTCTTAACGAAGTTATAATTAAATGCTCTATAACCTGTCATGATATCTCTAATATCACTTCTGAATAAGAAGTTGACACAGAAACGAACGAAATCATTACCGAAGTTATGGAATGGTCTCTTATTCTCCTGATAATACGTAGAAGATAGTCTATCTCCTACTACCATATCAGCATTTCTATTACGAACAGCTTCCACCATCTGAGGACCAAATTCCGACGGATATGTATCATCACCATCTATCATTATATAAACTTCCGCATCTATCTCACGAAACATTCTTCTGATAACATTCCCCTTGCCCTGTTGGTATTCATATCTCACAACAGCACCAGCCTTTTCTGCAAGTTCTCCTGTACCGTCATTCGAGTTATTGTCGTAAACGTAGATTGTCGCTTCAGGAAGAGATTCCTGCCAGTCACGTACTACCTTTTCAACTGTCTTGCTTTCATTATAGCAAGGTATCATTACTGCTACTTTATCCATTAGTTTTTTCCTCATATTCCGGCTTATTGCCTATATATCTTATAAACGCAACCATTGCGCTAAATCCTGCAAATACACTCATCCATAGTCCTCTGTATACTAACGACGGATGTGAGTATGAATGGTTCCTTGTAAGTGCGTACCATACAAACGGTATAAGTGCCACTATTACGAAAGGTAACACAACTTGTAATATATCGTTAATCGACTTAAATTGCAATAGTTTTTTGGTACATAGTATTAATAGAACAAGTGCTAGTAAAATCCCTACTATCATAAAAGCTGGGTTAAGCATTCTTCCAAGACTTTGTCTAAATACCATAGTCAATGACACCTCTGCTCCATCATCACTAGTATCCGATGCTCTGTACCTAAGTGCACCTATTGATTTACTAAATGATCCACTTCCTAATACAAGTTCAGAAAGTATCCATTTACTCGCCCACATGCCAATATAACCAAGAGACCAATTAACGCATATTCCAATAATTTTTAAAAATTTCTTCTTTATATCTCTTCGTTCAAGTTCTAATAGTAATAGAAATACCAGCGGTAGTCCTAAAGATGCAACCGGCCAGGTTAATAGATCAAAGTAAGAAGTCAGCATCCCTATTATAAAAAAATAAATGTAAATCTTAGGCTTCAATCGGTTATAAAATTTCAAAAGAACTAAACTTCCGATTAAGCTAAGGTAATATATACATGATAATTGCATAGAATATGGTATAACCCATGGAGATATCGCCAGCCACGAAACTATAAATGGTAATATATATAAAGTAAGACTAGTCTTCCTCATCATATATAGCAATAGTATAAATAGTAACGCTTGTAATACAGCATTCAAAACGCGTATCTGTGCATATGTTAAAAACATCAATAATGGCTTTAGAAAAATAAGATATCCATGCCAATACCTTGAATACTCAACTGCATATCCACCTTCCTCACCTGCCACGTAACTAGCTAAATCATCTACCGGCATCATCTTATCACCATACTGCATATGTGAAACACTAACTGCATCATATAATATCTTCCCGGATGATGGATGTATAGCATTTTGAATCATCAGGGCATCAGTAAAGTTATCAAGTACACTTCCGCCGCCGGATTCACCCCAAAGGGTTGGGTAGTTGGATTCGTAGGATAGGGTTTTGGAGGAAGCACGTGCATTAATATTCATTGGTTCTATTACATTACTGTATGAAATGATTTGGACTAACGTCAATGCCAACCATATAAAACATAATTGAAAGTATTTTATAATATGAGCTGCTAGTGCTACTATTTCATTTTTTATACCTCTTAAGTTTATACTCAAGTTTTTACCTCATTATTTGTTTGCAAATGACAATATACTTATGTTATCTATATATTAACTTTTTATTTCTTTTTCTAGCTTTTTTAAAGTTTTCTTTTTTTCTATTTCTATTATTTCATCAGCATTTTTAAAATCCGGATCAACTCTTTCAAATTCCATACCCTTATTATAAATACACTCATTAAGGTCTAACTTATTT
>JBKEBP010000110.1:0-3131 GCA_047973235.1 Suipraeoptans sp.
ATAAAATAGAATTTCATAAAAAACGCCCTAAACCATAACGGTTTAGGGCGAATATGCTATCCGTGTTACCACCTAAATTCAAAGATTTCTCTTTGCACTCAGCCAATACGAGAGATTTATTTTTCTCTGATACTGCTCCCCGCTAACGTTGGGACTACGTTGAAGTCTACTTAGGATAAATCCTGTTTGGTTCACTGCTCAAAGGCTACTTCCACATACTCTTCATGAAGATTCTCACCAACCATCTTCTCTCTTTGCTTCCGAAGTATATGTACTCCTCCTTATCAATGCATTTGTCTGATAATTAAAATCATTATATGTAATATGCAGATATATGTCAATGATTAATTTTAATCTGTTGTTATTATTTTAAATACATGTTGATTTTGAAATTTTTTACTATGATTTTATAATTATTTCGGCTATATTCTTCCACGAATATTTCTGCATATCGGGAAGTCCTTTGTATTTTTCTTCCAGACTTTTTTGAATTGCTTTTGCTAGTCGTCTTTCAAAGCAATCCAATTCAGCTGTGTCAGCTTGATCTGCATTGCTAAGCTTTGGCAAAGTTACATAATCTATGTGCGCTTTCGGAATATATTCACTTATCCAATCTCTCACACCCGGCAGGTCACTAACCACAACCTTTGTTCCACATGCTAGGGCTTCAATAACTACTAAAGGTATAGCTTCATTAAAAGAAGGTAATACAAATACATCACTGCTGCAATAATATTTGACTAGCTCTTCTTGCGATAATTGACCAATAAAATTCACTTGATACTTAGACTGCTTTGCCATTTGCTTTATTTCATTATACTCATCTTTATTACCCGATCCCCCAACTAGGTTTAAAATCAATTTATCTCCGGTATATGGCAAATAATTTAGGCTTCTTATAAGGCTCTTCACTCCCTTTTTCTCAGAAATCTTTCCGGCAAAAATTATCGTAAAAATTTTCGGATTTTTCTCTATTTCAATTGGACAAAATAGATTGCTGTTATATCCTGTTCCAAGCAGTTTTATGCTGTTCTTGTCAAGTGCGTAATATTCAACCAAGAGTTTGCTTTGCGCCTCTGATGCCGCAAATATTGCATCCAGCTTTCTCGTCTGAGACTTTATATATTCTCTTTCAAGATCTGTTTTTATTATCTGTCTAATATCTGTATTATGGCAGATTCCATATACTTTAATATCCGGATATGCCTCCCTTACCATCGCAGTCAAAAGGTACAAGTGATGACAGATTATAATGTCCGGATTAAATTCATTGATTGCCTTTTTAAGCACTATAGAAAATGCATATCTAAACTCTTGTATCATCTTTTGTGTCATGTCAGAATATCTAGTGCTCTCATAAGGCATCTCGTCAGACATTCCACATATTGCAAATGGCAGATTTTCTGTATGAAAAAATACCGGATAAAAAATAACTTTATCCGGTAAATTCACCGTATCTTCCTTATAAACACCCGCTATGACTGCTTGCTTATGCCCCATTTTATCAAACTCATTAACTAGCGATGTCAGATAAACACCGCTTCCCGTACTATTTGGTTTTTGAGCCGAAACACTCAGTATTTTCATACAATTACCGTCTTTCGTAAATTGCAAATACATATTCTAAATCAAAATAAGTCTGTTCATCACTAATTTTGGTCATCTTCCACTCATCCGATTCGTCAAGGTTAGGAAAATATGTATCAGCATCATAGGCCTTGTCTATCTTTGTTACAAATGCTCTTTTGCAATGAGGAAGTAAATCTTGATATATGCTTTCTCCACCAATCACATATATATCTTCATCTTTATATTTCATTAATTCATCTAACATTTCTTTTAGTGAATGGACAACAATTGCATCTGTCTGATAATTCTTATCCGTTGTAGCAACTACATTAGTACGATTAGCCAGTGGTTTTCCTCCCGGAAAGCTCTCAAGTGTCTTCCTGCCCATCGCAACTACTTTACCTGTCGTAGTTTCTCTAAAGAACTTCATATCCTGCGGTATACTAACTAAAAGCTTATTGTTCTTTCCTATTGCCCAATTCTTATCGACTGCTACTATTAAATTCATCTTCTGATTTCTCCTATATTTATATTGCGACCGGTATTCCTTTTATTTGTTCATGTGTCTCATAATCTAACAACTTGACATCTTCTGCCGTAAACTTATAAAAATCTTTAATCTCAGGGTTAATCCAAAGCTTCGGAGCCGGTAATGGCTCTCTGCTAATCAACTCTTCAATCATAGGTACGTGTCTGTCATAAATATGTGCATCCGCTATAACATGAATGAACTCACCCACCTGCATATCACATACTTGTGCAAACATATGAAGAAGCACTGCATATTGACATACATTCCAACTATTTGCAGCCAATACATCATTTGAACGTTGGTTTAATATACCATTTAGCGTAAGCTTATCGCTTCCATTTTCCTTGGTTACATTAAAAGTCATACTATATGCACATGGATATAGTCCCATTTCATGTAAATCTGCATGGGTATATATGTTTGTCATTATTCTTCTGCTGTAAGGATTATTTTTAAGATCATATAATACTCTGTCCACTTGATCAAACATACCTTCTTTATACTTATGTTTGACGCTCATTTGGTATCCGTAAGCCTTGCCTATTGACCCCTTTTCGTCTGCCCAACTATCCCATATATGTGAGTTTAAGTCTTTTATATTGTTTGACTTTTTCTGCCAAATCCATAAAAGCTCATCGGTACAACTCTTAATAGCTGTTCTTCTAAGTGTAAGTGCCGGAAATTCTTTGCTTAAGTCATATCTGTTTACTACCCCAAACTTTTTTATTGTATACGCCGGAGTTCCATCTTCCCATACCGGTCTTACCTTTTCTCCTCTGGTATCTGTACCATTATCTATAATATCTCTGCACATATCTATAAATACTTTATCCGCATAACTCATAATACAACCTCCCATGTACTAAATTATGAATTCACCTATTAGATTGTAACACGTTTTTTTTATTAAAAAAAGGGGCTGTCGGGAAATAGGGCAGATTCCAAAATAGGGAGATGATAACTCGAAAACGAGTTATCATCTCCCTAAAACTTTATAAAAAGAGAAAAAAAGTGGCTAATTTCAACCACT
>JBKEBP010000241.1:0-1886 GCA_047973235.1 Suipraeoptans sp.
GGCCAATAATAATCTGCTTGTCCTCTATATAGCAATTCACTCTCCTCTGATTTTTTAAAAATAGAGTCTATCTTTTGAAGATACGTTTGTAAACTATCAATTTTTTCCATATTGCTTTAATGTTTTAAATGATAATCAAATAGGGCCAAGAGTTACAAAGTTTTCATGTTTATAAAACTTATCTTGATAATCAAAAAATGATTATTTTTTTTCTTTATTTTCAGAAGGATTTCCTTCCGTATAGGTAGCATCTATTCTATAAATTCGATACGAATTGTTGAATTGCTTTCAATTTTAATTGTCCCGGTTCGTTAATTTTCTGCCGTTAAACACATAAAGATAACGGATATTCGGAAAGGTAATCTTATGGCGGGGTTTGTAGCCCCACTTTTTTATAATTTCCTAAACGTATTTTCTGCAATAAAAATAGTATCTACTAATGTCCTATTATTTTCAATAACTGATTCTACAATTTTTTCGGTAAATTCGTCAAAACATGCCTCCTTACCTGCATGTCAGTATTATTATTCTATTATTGTAATTTCATACAAATTTCCATCCATGTCTATTCCTAAATATTTACCGAGTCCTATATCATACATGTCAATTTGGGATATTTCCTGCGGTTTGTGCAAGCTGAATATAAAAGCCTTTCTAATATTAGTTTTTCCATAATAAGAAATATTATCATAGAAATCATTAGTAGGTTTGCGAACCCCTACAATGTCATATGAATACTTATACATACTATTAACACTGTCTTTTATAAATGAAATAAGATTATTGTTTTGTTCCAGAATTTTGGCAAATTCTTCAAGCTCCTTTTGTTGTTCTACCGATAATACAGAGTAAGTGCCCTCCCGCTGTTTTGTTTCTGTTTTTACATAAAAATAGATAATTGAAATAATAACAGCCAGAATTAAAAATAAGGATAATAAAAGTTTGAAACTTTTCATAAAGAATTGACCTATCCTGTCTCAGGAACTGCTAAATCCCATCATCAACAAATCTATGTCCACTCCATAAACGGCACGAGGATAGAATCTGTTTTAAAAGATGATTTTAAATTAAGGGTTCCTAAAAACATTTAACCTCATAATACCTTTATATCATTCAAAATTAATGCTTTTTCAAAAAGTATGCAATGAAAACGATAAAAACTACTATTAGAGAAAAAGTTTTTAGCCGGCAGTCTGACTTATAGCGGGGAACATTTTCTGGCTTTGAAAGATATACTTCTTTATTACCGGAAAGAACTTGACAAACCTAAGGTAATCAGGTGTACTTTATGGAAATAATATATCGGTGAGTATCCGGACAGTTATCGCTACTTCCAGTTCTGCTATCATCGTCTCGTAGTAAAAAAGAAAAAATTTTTCCAATCATACGACGAACATTCGCGGATTTATATCCTTCTTTGATGCAGTAGCAGCAATATTGATTTAATCTTTATCTTGTTCCTTCTTATCCGATGGTTTCTCATTAAGTAGGTGGCATAGGTTTTCATCGTTGCGTATTCTTTCTTTCTCATCCTCGATAATATTTATAACATCCCTTTTAATTTGATTGTAATTCCGGTCTATTTGCTGTTGCATTATGTCATTACCACTTTCATCTTTAAAGTCATTGATGACCGGAATCTTTTTGTATGCTTTTGTTTCGGCTGCGACTTTCTCGTTGTCAACAACAATTTGTGCATGAAATATCTTCTGGTCTATCTTCTCATCGAAATTATCCGCGACTGATCCCACAAATATGCCTTGCGACAGGTTTGCAATTTTGGAAGCCGGAATTAAAGAATCCATTTGTGTATTAATGGATGTGGAAGTATCCTGCCGGTTAATTGAAATGGATTGCCGTTTTTGGAGCACTTTACCAAAACGTTC
>JBKEBP010000242.1:0-4198 GCA_047973235.1 Suipraeoptans sp.
AATGCTTCATCGTAACGCGGTGGAGCTACACCTTTTCTTGATTTGTTTGACATGCTTTTTGGCCTCCTTCTTTCAGTATACACGATTGATGGCGTGTCTTCCATTTCGAGAAGGGCTCAAAGCTAACTATTTGGATTTAACTAAAATATTCCAAAAACAACTTAATGACGAAAACAGATTATTCCATTTGGATTATGATACTACGGGCGAGGATAATGGTACGGCCATTTTGGCAGAATATCATAAATATACTGAAGCGTCCTATCAATATAGATCGAATCTTAATTATTCTGATGATGAAAACCTGTATTATAGCATGATACAAGAACGAAAAAAAAATCTACGTTGTTTCCTTATTGTTTGTTTTCACTTTATTACTCCAATACATATTTCGGTCTATTTCAAACAATACAAATAGATAGCTTGCGTTATGCAATAGCTCATTTGCCTAATGAACGGGATAGAACTTGGGCATTGGGAGCTCTCCTTGTATCCTGTAGTTTACTTGGAACCTCCTACGGCGGCCATTTTGCTCAACCTAAGAAAATAACTGAAGCAAATATCGGTCAAGTATTGAGAACTCGCAAACGCTCCATACTACAGGAATTCAGTAAACGCTTGCAGGTCTTACTAGATGAGGGCAAACAGCATGCATATAAAATAACAAGTATGCCAGGACCTTGGCAACAGGCGGTAGAAACTACGTTCGACCACTATGATAAAGTATTTGTTTATATTGACGCGCCATACAAGCGTGAAGAATATAGCCGTTATTATCACATCCTTGAAACATTAGTAAAATATAACTATCCCCGTAGTGAAGGAAAGGGTTTGTTGAGTTCGAAAGAAAGTGGAGAACGATTTGCATCTGAATTCTTTACAAAATCCACAAGTAGACTTCATGAGGCTTTTCGTAATATGATTTCAACTGTTATTGAAAAAGGGTGGGCGTGTGCATGGAGCTATTCAAACAACGGTGCTGTTTCAATGGTTGACCTAATCCAAGACATAAATTCCTCTTATGATTGTGACATTAACATATATCACACGCCTTATTATCACATGAATCACGGAAGAGCGAGTAAACTTGGTTCGCGCAAATCGGTAACAGAGTATTTGATTGTATTCAAACCTAAAACATGCTAGGAGGGGCTTCATGCTGAGCAACAATGATATCATTAAAGAACTTGGGAAAAATATTGAATTTTTTCCATTCTCAGCCGAGAACTTGAAAGGTGCTAGTTATAATTTGACGGCGAGTAATATGGCATAGCATGTATCAGATAAGGCCTCGGCTTTTAAAAAAACACAAACCAAATTAGTATTAAAAGCCATGATACAACTCTTGTTTTAACCAATGATATTTTTGCGGTTTCAGAAAAAATTGGTGGAACTTTTCATACACGAGTTGCGGATGCTTCATTGGGTGTAGGTCATATTAGTACTGTCATTAATCCAGGTTGGTGTGGACGTCCTTTGATTGCTGTCAATAATCCAACAGATAATGAAATTTGCATTGATGTAGGAGTGCCTTTCGTTATTATGTTGCTAGATTATCTCAACACCCCATCTACAACAAAAGTCGATGCTCAAAAAAGCTCAAGATTGGATGTTCTGCACGGGTATCAATTATCAAAAGAACAGGAAAAGTTAATATATCATGATGATATACAGCGTGCTGAAATTTTACACAAACATGCAAAAGACAAAAAGGCGTATGAAGAAATAAAGAAAACCAAACAAAAGCAATTTAATGGATTTATTTGGCTTCAAGGTCTTGTTGCTACAATTTCTATTGGTGTAATTATTTGGGCGACAATAACTTCCAAAACACAATGGACAACATTACCTGTGATTTTTGTTACAGCAATAGCTACCAATCTAGTGAGAAAGTTCATAGATAGGTCATAACATCTATGTCTTTGAGGAATAATCATGCAATCTTCGAAAGTAGTCTTAATTTCTCCTCCTCCTTATTTAACATCAGGAAAACATGCTAGTCTGAGCGGTTCAGAGCATTTAGGGCTCGGTTATCTAGCATCAGCACTTGAAGCTCATGGGATTGTTGTCGACATACTTATCCTGGAAGAAACCTTTATGGAGCCAGAAGAAGCTCGAGATTATATCTTGTCTTCAACACCTATATATATTGGAGTTAGTCCGACATCCTATTCTATGGAGTGGACAAGTGCGTTTTGTCGAGCCGTTAAAGAGGTTTCGAGTACTCCTATTCTTGCAGGTGGACACCTTGCAACACATATGGGTGACAAATTTCTGGAATTGAATCCGGATATAGATTTTGTTTGTAGGGGCGATGGAGAGGAAACCTTATGCAAATTGGTTGAACAATTACAGCGTAAACAGGGAGAATATGAGCAAATAGCAAACCTGATTTTTCGCGATTCGTCAAATGAGATACACAAATCCCTTTCTATAATTAGTACGGAATGTCTTGACAACTTAGATTGGCCAAAGCACCAGTTGTTAGGTAGAAAAAGCGCAAGAATTGTTACATCAAGGGGCTGTAAATACAATTGTGACTTTTGCACAACACCGAGTTTTTATGGCAGAAAAGTGCGCTACCGAAGTATTACTGATGTTGTAAATGAAATACACCACTTGCATGAAACAAAGGGTGTCAACAAGTTCTTCTTTTCTGATGATAGCTTTGTCGATAACTCTACTTTTAGTATAGAACGCGTCAACTCTTTTGTTGAAGCACTTAAAGCATCGGCACTGAATATTGAGTTTCGTTGTGAAATTCGCGCGGATGTCATTGCTCGAAATATTGATCTTATTCATTTGTTATATTCTGTGGGGATGAATTACCTTTTTGTCGGCTTTGAGTCATGTTTGGAAAGTGATATTAGCACATACAATAAAGGATTAGATATCGATGATATAAATAAAGTTCCAGCTCTACTAAAGAACATTGGCATTTCGGTGGTGCCAGGCTTTATTATGTACAATGAGCACTCAAGGATAGATGATTTAACTAAAAAAGTGGAATTTTTGCGAAAAAATGACTATCTTTATCGAACCACATATTTTGCACGAACATGTATGGGCTATCCGGGCTCAAAAATGTATGAAGAGATGATTGCTTGTAATCGATTCGATAAGAATAGAAGTACAGACTACTTGCTATATCCGGAATTCCAATGTGAACATATTCGGCTATTCTCATTAGCGTTCCAGGAAATTGAAATGTTATATCTCGATTTAGATCATTTAATGCTAAACGCTGTGATATACAATTATGACAATTTCCAACTACGTCGAGAGATTGTATGTAAATGCATTGAACCAAAACTTAAACAAGCTGCGAATATTTTTTCTCAGATACAGGATAAATACTTATCAATGTATAACTATAGCATTGATATTGCAAAGAATAATGGCGGCAATTTTTCACAACATATTATTGATTTTTTTCGTCAGGAACATTCTTATTTAGAGAAACTAGTTAATCAATTTGTTACTTTGGTTAATATGCCGCGGTAAAATTAATAGTCGTTGGCGGGATAGTACTAAGATAGATAAATAGTGCCACGGACAATCGATTTTGCAACATTAACTATAAGTGAGACATATGGGCATGAAATCTTTGCTGAATAAAAAAAAGAAGGCAGCTTGACCTCTAGTGCATCCAAATAAAATCTTACGCACTTGGCATACTATATCAGTGAGATTGATGTCCTTTATCAGGACTTGTAAAGTCGGAGAATATCATAGCGGTCTTTAGGAGAAGCAAAACGCCCACCAACCCTGTAGCGGAGCGAGTTTGCAGGAATTCTGCAATATCTTGAAATACTCTGTAAAAATCGGTCGGCACATCTCCTAAGGGACAGTTACAGGTTCGATTCTTGTAGGGGGTGGCAAAAAAGCATCAAAATCATTATGGGTTTGATGCTTTTTGTTTCGCACCATTTATTAAAACAATCACTTTTGTTTTTCGCCATCAATGTTGTTTAACACTTGTTGTATATTTAAACCAAACATCCCCTGGCGTAACCAGGGGATGTTTGATATAGTCGAAACTATCTGCGCTTTTACACTTTTAATAAAGCAAATGCAATGCAATATTTTTTATAAATCAGCTTGGCTCTTTCTTTACTGTATAGCTAAAATTCACTTTGCCCTTATTGATATAAACAATTCTATCCACACAGTTTTCTATCAGTTCCATATCGTGGGT
>JBKEBP010000253.1:0-1874 GCA_047973235.1 Suipraeoptans sp.
AACACGGATACCACACCAATATAAAATCTCAAAAGCATAATAGGATTGTGGTTTATCTTTGATTACATCTGCAAATTTCAGATATTCCTCTTTTGTCCAAAAAAGCATTTCCTCTTTGGACTCTTTTCCCATATTTCCAGCTTTCTTAGATGGATTTTCATTCAGATTATAAAATCTTACCGCATGATTAAATAAACAAGACAGCTCATCATGAATTGTTTTCAGATAACCAGGCTTAAATCGTTCCCCGTTTTCTTTCTTCGATTCAATCATTACATTCTGCCACTTCAAAATATCTGCGGCTGTAATCTCATTCATCTTACGCTCTCCAAAGTATGGTAATACTTTTCCTGTGATAATGTGTTTCTTCGTAAGCCATGTGTTTAATTTCAACTTCGGCTTCATATCCTCTTCATATAATTTGTAAAACTCATTCATGGTCATATCCAAGTTTTCGCTCTGCTTCAACTTGAAATTTCTTTCCCATTCCAAGGCCTCGCGTTTGGTTGCGAAGCCTCGTTTGGTCTTACCTTTATTCTCTCCCTGCCAATTGCGGTAGTAGAAAAATACATACCACTTACCGGTCTTCTGGTCTTTGTATGTTGACATTCATTGCCCTCCTTAAATTTCCTTAATTAGCTTTTTGTAAGCCATAAAAACGTTCCATAAAATACTGTCTGCTGACTCTGCCAGCGATTGTTACAAAATCTTTGCCGTTCAGCTCGTCATTCAATTGTCTAATAATCTTGTATGCAGTAGGTTTTTTCACTCCTAAGATTTCAACTACTTCATTTACATCCATAAACATACTTGCTTCCATTCACATGCCTCCTTTCGTTTTATAAGTTGTTTTGCGTTCTACATATATCTTGGTGTTACCATTTCAGGCAACCTCTGCTGCGTTATCAGCTGTGGGCTTCTTCTGTTCAAGATCCTTTCCCACCCTTTAAAGGAGTGTCATTATGTTTTGCTCCACCATGTCTGGTATCATCGCAAAATCTGTTGCCAAGATATATCGCTATTAAGTTTTCAGTAATTCATTTCTTTCTTATCTGTCCTCCTTTTTACACTTAATGTTTTTTCATTAAGTCTTGTTTATGTGTTGTATTATACTTAATGTTTTTATATTAGTCAATATATTTTCGTTAACTAAATGTAATTTTATTTATTAAAACAATTTTATTAAGTTTGTATTGAGTTTCAGAGCAGGCTCTGCTATACTAGATTTAATAAAAAATACAGGAGGTTTCCAATGACAACAGGTAAGAGAATTCGATTTATCCGTACCTTTCGAGGTATGACACAAAAAGAACTCGGAATTGCTTTGGGATTTGATGCAGGAAGTGCGGACATCAGAGTTTCACAGTATGAATCGGACAATAGAAAAACCATCAAGGAGCCTATGCTGCGCCAGATGGCTGAAATTTTAAAAGTAAATTACAATGCGCTAAAGACATATGAATTCGATAATCCAGTGGATGTGATGGAATCTTTTTTCTGGTTTGAAGAGGAATTTCCTTTGCAGATAGCTCTGTTTGAATTTCAGACGGATAAGGATATTGATAAGCCATCCATGAAGATTCCAGCTGGTACAGATGGAGAAGCGATTGAATCACCGATTGCAATAATGTTTGCATTACCAGAATATAGAAAGTGCTTTAAAGAATGGCAACAAAAAAAACGTGACTACCATAATGGGGTAATCACGAAAGAAGAATATGTGGAGTGGAAATTACAGTGGAACTATCAGGAGGAGTAAAATGATTTCTAAAGATAAAATACAAGAATTTATCGACAATGGCAATGTAATTAGAACTACCGAATATCATGATACAAGTTTAAATGAAGGATTATTTATTCCAAGTTATATTTCT